>JAKBCO010000038.1 GCA_021807785.1 Pseudomonadota bacterium | reverse complement strand
CCCCCCGGTTGACGTCCGCCCCGGCGGGCCCCACAACCCGCACCCCGAACCGGGCACGATCCCGGCACCGGACACGTAGGGAGAGACCCGGTTTGCAGCCGACCGATATTCGGGACCCCGAGTATTTCCACAAAGTCGTGGATTGCCAATGGGCCTGCCCGGCACACACGCCGGTTCCGGAATACATCCGCCTGATCGCGGCCCGGCGATTCGCCGACGCCTACATGATCAACTGGCACTCCAACGTCTTCCCCGGCATCCTCGGCCGCACCTGCGACCGCCCCTGCGAGCCCGCCTGCCGGCGTGGCCGGGTGGAGGAGCAGCCGGTCGCCATCTGCCGCCTCAAGCGCGTCGCCGCCGACTACAAGGGCGACGTCACGGCGCAGATGCCCGAGGTGGCCCCCCCGAACGGCAAGCGGGTGGCGCTGGTCGGCGCCGGCCCGGCCTCGCTCACCGTTGCCCGCGACCTCACCGTGCTCGGCTATCACTGCGTCGTCTTTGACGCCGACAGCCGCGCCGGCGGCATGATCCGCAGCCAGATTCCCCGCTTCCGACTGCCCGAAAGCGTGATCGACGAGGAGACGGGCTATATCGCGGATCTCGGGGTCGAGCTCCGCCTCGGCCAGCGCATCGACAGCCTGAAATCTCTGCTGGCCGAGCCCTTCGACGCCATCTTCGTCGGCACCGGCGCCCCGCGCGGACGCGACCTGCCGATCGCCGGACGGCAGGAAGCCGCCGCCAACATCCATATCGGCATCGACTGGCTGTCCTCGGTCAGCTTCGGCCACGTCTCCCGCATCGGGCGGCGCGTGATCGTGCTGGGTGGCGGCAACACGGCGATGGATTGCTGCCGCACCGCCCGCCGCCTGGGCGGGGAGGACGTGAAGGTCATCGTCCGCTCCGGCTTCGAGGAGATGAAGGCGTCTCCCTGGGAGAAGGAGGACGCCATGCACGAGGACATCCCGATCCTCAACATGCTGGTGCCCAAGGCCTTCACCCATGAAGCGGGCCGCCTCACCGGCGTGATCTTCGAGAAGGTCAAGGCCGAACACGACGCCGCCGGCCGCCGCCGGCTGGTCCCCACCGGCGAGCCGGATCAGCACATCCCGGCCGATGACGTGCTGGTCGCGGTCGGCCAGGAAAACGCCTTCCCCTGGATCGAGCGGGATGCCGGGGTGGAGTTCGACCGCTGGGGAATGCCGCAGGTGGACCAGACCACCATGGCCAGCACCCACCCGCGCGTCTTCTTCGGTGGGGATGCCGCATTCGGGCCGAAGAACATCATCTGGGCGGTCGCGCACGGGCACCAGGCGGCGATCTCGATCGACCTCTTCTGCACCGACGGCGATACCGCGGCGCGCCCCGCCCCGGGCGTCAGCCTGATGTCGCAGAAGATGGGCATCCACGAGTGGAGCTACGACAACGCCATCGCGCTCGACCGGCGGGTCGCGGTCCCGCACCGCGACAAGGTGCTGGCGCTGGCCGATCTCGCCGCCGAGGTCGAACTCGGCTACGACGACCGCCTCGCCTACCAGGAGGCCGAGCGCTGCCTCAACTGCGACGTCCAGACCGTCTTCACCGACCGGCTGTGCATCGAATGCGATGCCTGCGTCGATATCTGCCCGGTCGATTGCATCAACTTCACCGCCAATGACGAGGAAACGTCACTGCGGGCCCGGCTGTCCGCGCCGGCGCTCAATCCGGACCAGGCGCTCTACGTCTCCGGCCCGCTCAAGACCACGCGGGTGATGGTGAAGGACGAGGATCTGTGCCTGCATTGCGGCATGTGCGCCGAACGCTGCCCCACCGGGGCGTGGGACATGCAGCGGTTCCTTTACGACATGGCCCAGGCAGGAGGACATTCATGTCACAGGTTGTGATGGACGCACCCTCCGGCCCCGTGCAAGGGATCGCGGCGGTCAATGATTTCGTCGTCAAATTCGCCAACGTGAACGGGTCTGGCTCGGCTTCCGCCAACACCCTGTTTGGCAAGGCGATCCTGCGCATGGGCGTGCCGGTCGCGCCGCGCAACATCTTCCCCTCCAACATCCAGGGACTGCCGACCTGGTACGAGGTGCGGGTGTCAGAGGCTGGCCATCTCGGCGCCCGCGGCGGGGTCGATCTCATGGTGGCGATGAACCCGCAGACCTGGGACCAGGACGTGAAGTCCATCCTGCCCGGCGGGTATCTGTTCTACGATTCCACCCGCCCGATGCCGGAAAGCAAGTTCCGGCCCGACATCGTGCGGCTGGGGATGCCGCTCACCGAACTCACCAACCGCGCCTATACCGATACAAGGCAGCGGCAGCTGTTCAAGAACATCGTCTATGTGGGCGCCCTCTCGGCGCTGCTCGACATCGAACCCAAGGTGATCGAATCGCTGTTCTCCGAGCAGTTCCGGGGCAAGGACGCGCTGATCGCGCCCAACGTGGCGGCGCTACACATGGGCCGCGACTACGCGCTGGCGCACCTGCCCTGCCCGATCGGACTGCGGGTCCGCCGCGCCGACGCGGTGGGCGATCGCATCTCCATCGACGGCAACGCCGCCGCGGCACTCGGCGCGGTCTATGGCGGGGCCACGGTGGCGGCGTGGTACCCGATCACCCCGTCCTCCTCGCTGGCCGAGGCGTTCGGGCGCTACTGCCATCGCTTCCGCATCGACCAGGAAACCGGGCGGCACAAATTCGCTATCGTCCAGGCCGAGGACGAGCTCGCCTCCATCGGCATGGTGATCGGCGCCGCCTGGAACGGCGCCCGCGCCTTCACCGCCACCTCCGGCCCCGGCATCTCGCTGATGCAGGAGTTCTTCGGCTTGGCCTATTTCGCCGAGATCCCGGCGGTGGTGTTCGACGTCCAACGCGCCGGCCCCTCGACCGGGATGCCCACCCGCACCCAGCAATGCGACGTGCTGGCCTGCGCCTACGCCTCGCACGGCGATACCAAGCACATCCTGCTGTTCCCGGAAGACCCGCAGGAATGCTTCACCATGGGCGCGCAGGCATTCGATCTCGCCGACCGGCTGCAAACCCCGGTATTCGTGCTGCTCGACCTCGATATCGGCATGAACGAACGCCTCTGCGCCCCGTTCGCCTGGGATGACAGCCGGCGGATGGACCGCGGCAAGGTGATGACCGCGGCGGAACTGGAGGCGGGCAAGGATTTCGGCCGCTATCTCGACGTGGATGGCGACGGCATCCCCTACCGCACCTATCCCGGCACCCATCCGACGCGCGGCGCCTTCTTCACCCGCGGCACCTCCAAGGACCGCTACGCCCGCTACACGGAAGAAGGTCCGGCCTATCAGGACAACATGGAGCGGCTGCTGAAAAAGCACGCCACCGCCCGCACCCTGGTGCCCGCCCCCATCACGCAACCCGCCGCGCAGCCGACCCGGCTCGGCGTGATCTATTACGGCTCCACCAGCCCGGCGATGGCCGAGGCGAACACGCTGCTCGCCGATCAGGGAGTGCCGATCGATCTGCTGCGGGTGCGCGGCTTCCCGTTCCACGACGACGTGGCGGCCTTCCTCGACGCTCATGACCGCGTGTTCGTGGTGGAGCAAAACCGCGACGCCCAGCTGCGGACCCTGCTGGTGAACGAGCTCGATGCCGACCCGAAGAAGCTGGTCCGCATCCTGCACTACGACGGCACGCCGATCACTGCCCGTTTCATCGCCGGCGCCATCGCCGCCGCCGCGGGAGCCACGAAATGACCTATCTGCCGAAGCCGAAGCTCGCCCATCCGGCGCTGGGCAAGAATGCGCTGGGCTTCACCCGGCGCGACTACGAGGGCGCGATCTCCACTCTCTGCGCCGGCTGCGGGCATGATTCGATCAGCGCCGCCATCGTGCGCGCCTGCTTCGAGCTCGATCTGCCGCCGCATCGGATCGCCAAGCTCTCCGGCATCGGCTGCTCGTCCAAGACGCCCACCTATTTCCTCGGCGCCTCGCACGGGTTCAACTCGGTGCATGGACGGATGCCGTCGGTGCTGACCGGGGCCAACCTGGCCAACCGCGACCTGATCTATCTCGGCGTGTCGGGCGATGGCGACTCCGCCTCGATCGGCATCGGCCAGTTCGCCCACGCCATGCGCCGCAGCATCAACATGGTCTATATCGTCGAGAACAACGGCGTCTATGGCCTCACCAAGGGCCAGTTCTCCGCCACCTCCGACAAGGGCGCGAAGTCGAAGCGCGGTGTGGTGAACGCCGACGAGGCGATCGACATGGTGGGCATGGCGCTGCAACTCGGTGCCACGTTCGTGGCGCGCAGCTTCTCGGGCGACAAGGCGCAGCTGGTGCCGCTGATCGAAGCCGCGATCCTGCACCAGGGTGCCGCCTTCATCGACTGCATCTCGCCCTGCGTCGCCTTCAACAACCACGAAGGTTCCACCAAAAGCTACGATTTCGTGCGCGAGCATAACGAGGCGGTCAACTACCTCGACCTGATCGAGGGCCGTGCCCCGATCGCGGTGGACTACGCGCCGGGCACGGTGGAGACGGTGCAGCAGCATGACGGCACCTGGCTTCGGCTGCGCAAGCTCGCCGACGATTACGACGTGCACGACCGGGTCGCGGCGATGGACTACATGCACCGCCGCCACGCGGAGGGCGAGATCGTCACCGGGTTGCTCTATGTGGACCCGGAACCGCGAGACCTGCACCAGCATCTGAATTCGGTGGAGACGCCGTTCAACGCGCTGGACGAGGCGGCCCTGGTGCCGGGTGCTGCGGCGCTGGAGAAGATCAACGCCGGGCTGCGCTGACGCCCGACGCCCTGGAACCCACCGCCCGGGCCTGCTACACGCCGGCACCCGTTCGGAGTTGCCCGCCCCGTGATCCCCATCCTGATGGTCATCCAGGTCTTCGTCGCCATCGCCTTGATCGGCGTCGTGCTGATCCAGCGCAGCGAGGGTGGTGGGCTCGGCATCGGCAATTCCCAGGGCATGGGCGCCTTCATGTCCGGGCGCGGCACCGCCAATTTCCTCACCCGCGCCACCGCCATCCTGGCCGCGGTGTTCCTCGGCCTCTCGCTTGCCATGGCGCTGCTCAACCGCACCGCCGCACAGGGCGGCGCCTCCGGCCTGCTCGCCGCCCCGGCGCCCGCCGCCTCGCCGGCCCCTGGGCCCATCAAAGCACCACCGGCCCAAACCCCTCCCGCGAAAGCCAAGACTCCCCCGGCCCAGCCCGCCGGCCCGGCCGTCCCGCACTGACCGCACGGGGCACGCCACGATGCTGCCGAGTCAGCGCGCCCGGTTCGACATCCCCTCCGACATCGCCTGGCTCAACGCCGCCGCCTGGGGGCCGCTGCCGCGCGCCGCGGTGGAGGCCGGGCGCGCCGGCGTCGCCCGCAAGGCGCAGCCCTGGCGCCTCCCAGGCGACTTCGCCGAGACCCAATACGCCCGCGCCCGCGCCGCCGCCGCCGCCCTGATTGGCGCCGCGCCCGCCGACGTCGCGATCATCCCCTCGGTCGGCTACGGCGTCTCCACCGCCGCCAAGGCGCTGGACCTGCCGGCGGGATCGCGCGTGTTGGTACTGGCCGACGATCACTCCGCCCCGGTGCTGGAATGGATGAGCCGCGCCGGAACCGACGGGATCGCGATCGACACCGTCGCCCGGCCGGAGGATGGCGACTGGACCGCGGCGGTGCTGGCTGCGATCGCGCGACAGCCGCCCACGCTGGCCTCGATCGCCTCGGTTCACTGGTCCGATGGCGGCGCGCTGGACCTGCCCCGTATCGTCCCGGCCCTGCGGGACGCCGGCGCGGCCCTGCTGGTGGATGCTACCCATGCGGTCGGCGCCGGCCCGATGGACGTGACGGCGCTGGATCCGGATTTCCTGGTCTTCCCCACCTACAAATGGACCCTCGGCCCCTATGGCCGCGCCTTTCTCTATGTCGCCCCGCGCCGCCAGGGCGGGGTGCCGCTGGAACAGACCGCCCATGGGCGGCGCGGGGTCAGCGCCGAGCACATCCCCTACCTCGCCGACACAAGCTATTTGCCCGACGCAAGACGCTTCGACATGGGCGAGCGCGACCATTTCGTCTCGCTCGAGATGGCGGCGGTCGGCATGGAGCTCCTGGCCGCCCTGGGCCTCGGGTCCGTGGCCGAGCGGCTGGCGGCCCTGACTGCGGATCTGGCCGAGGGGCTGGCGGGGCTGGGTCTTGGCGTGCCCGCGGCGGCGTTACGGGCACCGCAGATCCTCAGCGTGACTATCCCGGGCGGCACCCCGGCGGGCTTCCTCGCCCGGCTGGAGGGCCAGGGTGTCCATGTCGCCAACCGGCTGGGGCGGATCCGCATCAGCCCGCATATCTACAACGATGCCGACGACGTCGCCCGCTGCGTCGCGGCGTTCCGGGCCGCGCTGGACGCGCAGGGCCGCCGGTGAAGGCCGCGCCTGCCCCGCCGCTCGTCATTGGCGCCGCGCCAAACGAGACCCTGCCGAGGGCCGGCCGGTAGTACGGCTATATGGGCCCCACCGGGCGGGTTGCCCTCACGCCCCGCGTCATACCCGCGCCACCGCGAACCACCGGCGGAACGGCAGCAACACCGACCCGTCCGCCCGCCGCGGATAATGCGGCGCCAGCGCGTGGTCGTACGCCTCTCGGAATGGCTCCCGCAGAGCCTCCGGCAGCACCGCCAGGAACGGGCGCAGGCTGCTGCCCTCGGCCCATTCCACCACCGGCCGGGTGCCGCGCAGCGCGTGCCAATATACTGTCTCCCACATCTCCAGCGCCGCGCAGCGCCCTTCCAGCAGATTCCAATAGGCGTCCGGGGGCAGGATGGCGCGGGCGGTATCGGGCACGTTGCGCAGATACGCGGCGAACGGCGCTTCCGCGGCCACCGCAAGCTGCAACGCGCGCAGCGGCGCGTCGTGCATCGCCGGCATCTGCACCGCCAGCACTCCGCCGGGCGCGAGCCGCCCCAGCAGCGCCGGGAACAGACGATCGTGTCCGCCGGTCCAGTGCAGGGCGGCGTTGGAGAAGATCAGGTCCGGCGCCGCCTCCGCCTGCCAGGTGGCAAAATCACCCGCCACGAAGCGCGCGCCCGGCACCGCCGCCCGCGCCCGCTCCAGCATCGCCACCGAACTGTCCACCCCGATCAGCGTCGCGCCGAGAAACCGCGCCCGCAGCAGCCCGGTCACCGTGCCCGGCCCGCAGCCCAGGTCCACCACCAGCCCAGGCGCTGACAGCGGCACCCGCGCCAGCAGGTCCACTGCCGGGCGCAGCCTGGCGTCGGCGAAGCGCAGATACTGGCCCGGATCCCAGCCGGCGGCGTCAGTGGCCAGCGGCATCGATCCGGTCGAAAATGCAGCGGATCCAGTGCAGCGAAAACACGACCGCGGCAGCGAACAGCGCGATGCCGAGGCCGTAGACCTCCCCGGCCACGGAGATCAGCCACAGCGCCACCAGCGCCACCACGCCGGCGCCGATCAGCACCAGCCATTCCCGCATCGTCACGCTCATACCCGATCTCCCAGGAAAATCCGTCACGCCGCGACCCGCGCCGCCAGCCCGGCCGCGGCGGCGCGGCCGGCGGCGAAGAGCTGATCGAGGAAGGCCGCTTCGCCGTTGAATTTCGACGACGCCGGCAGATCGCGCAAGGCGGTATCGGCCCTGATCTCGACCACCCGCACCGAAGCCGGCAACGCGGCCAGCTCGGCCGCCAGCAGGTTCTGCCCGGCGATCTCGGTCAGCCGGTTGACGATGTCGCCCTGGCTCACCGGCACCCCGGTCCGCCGCGCCGCCTGGGCACGGATCAGCACCAGCACCCCGGGCGGGGTGGGGTCCAGCAACGGCGCGAGCGGCGGGTTGCCCGCATACCCCCCGTCCCAGCAGGCGCGCCCGTCCAGCTCGACCGCCGGGAAAACGAACGGAATGCAGGCGGAGGCGGCCAGCACGTCGGCGGTGATAGCGGCGTTCTCGAACAACAGCGCCGTCCCGGTCGCCACTTCGGTGGCCGCCACCGTCAGCCGCGGCGCGGCCGGGTCGGCCAGCAACGCCCGGTCCAGGAGATCGGCCAGCACCGCGCGGAGCGGATTGAGGCCGAGCGGGTTGATCTGCGCCGGCCCGAACAACCGCATCGCCATATCCATGCCCCACCAGGCCGGCGAGTTGGACAGGTCCCAGCCCCACATCCAGCGGTCGAGCGGCCCGGCCCGCAGCGGGCTCAGCGCATGCGCCCCGGCCACCCGTTCCCACAGTCGCCGCAGCTCGGCTCGCGCCGCCACCGGCCCCCCCCGCGCCAGCCCCTGGGCCAGCATCGCCCCGGTAATGGCGCCCGAGGACACCCCGCAGATGCGCCCGATCGGCACCCCATCTTCCAGCAGCCGATCCAGCGCGCCCCAGGAGAACGCGCCATGCGCGCCGCCGCCTTGCAGCGCCAGCGCCACCCCCGCCCCGCCGCTTCGGCTCCGGTTTGACATCCGGCCGAGTTCTAGCCTGCTCCGCGATTCCAGCCAACACAGTTGACCCGGCTGCGCCCGGCCCGCAGTCTGCACCGCGTATCATGGATACCTCGCCGCCCCGCCCTGCCCCGTCCCGTCCCGTCCCGTCCGGCCTCGACCCCCGCGCCGCGGCCATCCTGCGCGAGATCGTCGAACAATACGTGGAAACCGGCGAGCCGGTCGGCAGCCGCACCCTCTCGCGGCGGCTCCCGCTCGGCCTGTCGCCGGCCACCATCCGCAACGTGATGGCTGACCTGACCGATGCCGGGCTGCTATTCTCGCCGCACACCTCGGCCGGCCGGCTGCCCACCGAGCGGGGCCTTCGGCTCTTCGTGGACGGTCTGCTGCAATTCGGCGAGCTCTCCGAGGAGGATCGCGGCTCCATCGGCGCCGCGCTCACCGCCTCCGGACGCAGCCTCGAGGACACGCTGGCCGATGCCTCGGCGCTGCTGGCCGGCCTCTCCGCCGCCGCTGGGCTGGTGCTGGCCCCGAAATCCGAGGGGCCGCTGCGACATATCGAGTTCGTCCCGCTCGGCCCCGGCCGCGCGCTCACCGTGCTGGTCGCCGCCGACGGGCACGTAGAGAACCGGGTCATCGCCACCCCGCCCGGACTGCCGCCCAGTGCCTTGCAGGAGGCATCGAACTATCTCAACGCGCGCATCGCCGGCCGCCCGCTGGCCGAGCTGCGCCGGCTGGTGGCCGAGGAGATGGCCGCCAATCGCACCGCCCTCGACGCGCTGGCCGCCGAGGTGGTGGCCACCGGCCTCGCCACTTGGTCGGGCGAGGGCCGCGGCGCCAGCCTCATCATCCGAGGCCAAGCGCGACTGCTCGCCGACATCACCGAGCTCGAACGGCTGACCTCCATCCAGCGGCTGTTCGAGCAGCTGGAAGCGCAGGACACCATGCTGCGCCTTCTGGAAGTGGCCGAGCAATCCGACGGGGTGCGCATCTTCATTGGCGCCGAGAGCGGGCTGGCCGGCACCGCCGGCGTCTCGATGGTGGTCTCCCCGGCGCGTGGGGAGGGAGGGCGGATCGTCGGTGCCATCGGCGTGATCGGGCCCTCGCGCATCAATTACGGCCGCATCATCCCGGTGGTGGACTACACTGCCCGGGTAATCGGGCGGCTGCTGGGCTGAACCCGCCGCACGAGCCCGCGCGCCGCGTCCACCGCTCGGCGCAGCGGCGCGCCGGCGCGCCAGAAGTGGCTCGCCCGCAGCGCCGCCAGCGCCGCCTCGGCCGCCGCGGCGCGGGCCTCGACCGCCGCCAATGCCGCCCGCAGCGCCGCCGCCTGATCCGCATGGGCGCATGCCTCGGCCGCCCGCCGGGCCTCGGCCACTGAACCGCTCGCCGTCAGCTCCGCCCGCAGCGCCGCCACCATCGCGGCCAGTGCCGCGATCCGTCCGGTCTCCGTCGGCGGGCTGGCCGGCGGCGCCAGATCCTCCACCGTCGCCGTCTCGTGCGCCCGCGCGATCGGCGCCAGCTGCACCGCGCAGGCGGCGCGCAAACCCGCGCAGATGGCGCCGAACGCCGCCGCGCCGTCCAGCCCGCGCTCCTCCTCCCAGGTCTTGAGCCGGTCGATCAGGTCGTAGCTGGCGCGCAGCAGCGCCACCGCCTGGGTCGGGTCGTCACCGGCGGCGGCGGGGCGGGCGTTGCACCAGCGGGCGATGCTGTCCCGGGCGAAGGCGGCCAGGTCGCGCCGCTCCAACCCCACCCGGGCGCGATCGGGGCGAGAGGTGTAGCGATTGGTCTTCTCCACCCAATCCGCCACCGACCGGTGCGAGAGGTGATGGATCACGCCCTCGGACGGCGGCACCTGCCAGGGCGTCGCGCAAGGATGGATTCCGGCATGGATGGTGGCTCCGAAGCGCACCGCGCCGCGACGGAACAGCCGCGGGTGGAACTCCGGCCAGTAATAGGCGCCGGGATCGTGGAACCCCATGATGTATTCACGCCGCGCCAGCGCATAGACCTCGGCGCGAGGGGCGGCGCGCTCGGCATCGATGAAGCGCGCCAGCCCGGGATCGAGGCATTCGTCGTCGTCCAGCAGCAGCACCCATTCGCCGCTGCTCTGCGCCACCGCGAAGCCGCGGGTTTCCTCCACCGTCGGCGTCCACGGCACGCGGATCACCCGATCGGCCAGCCCCAGCGCGCGGGTTTCGGTGCCGTCGGTGGAGGATTTGTCCACCAGCACCACCTGATCGGCGAAGGAAAGCGCGCCGAGACAGGTCTCGATCGCCCAGGCGCGGTTGCAGCTGATGACGACGGCACTCAGGGTTTCGCGATGCATGGCGCCAGCAGACACATGCTCCGGTAAACGCGGCGTTGATGCGCGGGGCCGGGGCGGGCAAGCTGGCGAGATGCGCCTCTTCCTCTGGCCTCGCAGCCTCGCCGCCCGCACCGCGCTCGTGCTGGTGGCCGGTCTGTTCCTGGTGCAAGGCGCGGCCCTCAGCCTGCACGCCTGGGACCGGATCGACCTGCTGCGGCTGGAACAGGCGCGCGGCCTCGCGTTCCGGGTGATGGCGGTCTATCGCACCGTGATCGCGGTGCCGGAGGCCGACCGTGAAACGGTGTTGGCCGGATTTCCGCATCCGCCCGGGGTCATCATGCGCCTGGCCGACGCGCCCGCGGTGCGGCTGCCGCCGGCGCCGTTCTGGGTGCAGCGGCTGCTGCGGGTGAACCTGGCGCTGGCCCCGCTGCCGCCGCGGCTGCGCCCGCGCCGCATCGTCATCCGCGGCGGCCTGGCCCCCGGCCGGGTGGCGGTGGGGATGCGGCTGCCCGATGACGGGCGGTGGCTGGACGTTACCACCCCGGTGCCGCCCTTGCGCCCGTGGCGCTCGCCCGGTTTCCTCTGGGCATTCGGGCTGATGATGGCGGTGGCGCTGGGGCTCTCGCTCTGGGCGGTGCGAAGGCTGACCGCGCCCCTGCGCACCCTCGCCGCCGCCGCCGACGCGCTGGGGCGCGACGTGAACGCGCCCCCCTTGCCCGAGGACGGGCCGACCGAGATCGCCACCGCCGCCCGCGCCTTCAACACCATGGCCAGCCGCATCCGCCGCTTCGTGCGGGACCGCACCGAGTTGCTGGCCGCCATTGGCCATGACCTGCGCACCCCCATCACGCGCCTCAAGCTGCGCGCCGAGTTCATCGAGGACGAGGAGCAGAGCCACAAGTTCCTGGCCGATCTGGACGAGCTCGAGACGATGGTCGCGGCCACGCTGGCCTTCGCCCGCGACGCGCGCGACGGCGAACCGGTGGTGAGCCTGGATCTGGCCGAGCTGCTGCGCACCGTGCTGGACGAAGCCGCCGACGCCCGCCCGGAGGCGGCGGAGGCGATCGCCTATACCGGCCCCGCGCATCTGACGTTTCGCGGCCGCACCCTGGCGCTGAAGCGCGCGTTTGCCAACCTGGTGGGCAATGCGCTCGCCTATGGCGGCGCGGCGCGGCTGTGCCTGCACCCGCCCGACGCCGTCGGCACCGTCACGGTGGAGATCGAGGACGACGGTCCGGGGATTCCCCCCGGCGAGCTCGAGGCGGTGTTCGAGCCGTTCCGCCGCGGCGAACCGAGCCGCAACAAGGAAACTGGCGGGGTGGGTCTCGGGCTGCCGATCGTCCGCAACATCCTGCGCGCGCATGGCGGCGACGTGAGCCTGGCGAATCGGACGCCGCGCGGGTTGCGCGCGACGGTCCGGTTGCCCGGGTAGCGGGCCGCCCGCGCCCCGCGACAGACGCGCCGATCCGCCGTAAACCCGATCCCGCATCGCCCAGGGAGTCCCGCTTGGATCAACTCGACTGCGTCATCGCCGGCGCCGGCGTCATCGGTCTCGCCGTCGCCCGCGCCCTCGCCCGCGCCGGGCGCGAGGTGCTGGTACTGGAAGCAGCCGAGGCGATCGGCACCGAAACCTCCTCGCGCAATTCGGAGGTGATCCATGCCGGCATCTATTACCCTGCCGATAGCCTGATGGCCCGGTTCTGCGTCGCCGGCCGCCGCGCGCTCTACGAGTTCTGCCGCCACCGTGGCGTGCCGCATCGCAACTGCGGCAAGCTCATCGTCGCCACCTCCGCCGACGAGGACGCCCGCCTCGCCGGCATCAAGGCGCGCGCCGAGGCCAACGGCGTGGAAGGCATGCGCATCCTGACCGCGGCCGAAGCGCAAGCGATGGAGCCGGCGCTCGCCTGCACCTCGGCGCTGCTGTCACCGGCGACCGGCATCATCGACAGCCACGCCTATATGCTCGCCCTGCAAGGGGAGGCCGAGGCAGCGGGCGCCGCCGTTGTCTTCCATGCCCCGATCGACGCCGCGCGCGCCGTGCCGGGCGGGATGGTGGTGCGGACCGGCGGCGCCGAGCCGATCACCCTAGGCTGCCGGTTATTCGTCAACGCCGCCGGACTGCACGCACCGGCGCTGGCGCGCCGCATCGACGGGCTGGCGGAGGCGCATGTGCCTGCCGCCTACTACGCCAAGGGCAATTATTTCACCCTGTCCGGGCGCTCGCCGTTCTCGCGCCTGATCTACCCGGTCCCGGTTCCGGGGGGGCTCGGCGTGCATCTGACCATCGATCTCGGCGGACAGGCGCGGTTCGGGCCCGATGTCGAATGGGTGGACCAGCTGGACTACCGCGTCGATCCGCGCCGCGCCGACGGGTTCTACGCCGCGGTGCGCCGCTACTGGCCCGGGTTGCGGGACGGCGCGTTGCAGCCGGGCTATGCCGGGATTCGCCCGAAGATCGTGCCGCAGGGCGCGCCGGCGCAGGATTTCGTGATCCAGGGGCCGCGCGCGCATGGCCTGGCCGGGCTCATCAATCTGTTCGGGATCGAATCGCCCGGCCTCACCGCCTCGCTGGCGCTGGCCGATCACGTTGCGGCGATCGCGGCGGAGTAGCGCGCGCCCGGCCAATATGGCGCAATCGTAATAGCTCGGCAGCCCCCCCGACAGGCCCGCGCGCCCATATCCCGGCCACCGGCGCATCGTTCCGCCGCAAGGCGGCCGGCGCAGGCGGGCCCGGCGCTGCTTCCCCCCTGGCAGCGTCCGGCCTCGCCCCGCCGGCCACCGCCCTTTCGGAAGGCCAAGTCGATGAGTGCCACGCATACCCCAGACGCCCTGCTCGCCATCCTGCGCGAAACCATCGTCGGCCTGGTCCGCCGCGACGGCGCCGATCTCTCGGCCCGGCAGATGGCGGTGTTCCTCACCTGCTACCAGGAAACCACGCCGCAGACCGTGCGCGGCCTCGCCAGCGCGCTCGAAATCTCGAAGCCCGCCGTCACCCGCGCGCTGGATCGGCTGGCCGGATTCGATCTGGTCGCCCGCAAGCCCGACCCGGCGGATCGGCGCAGCGTGCTGATCGCCCGCACCCCGGGCGGGGCCGCCTTCGCGCGGGAGTTGCGTAGCCTGCTGCGCGCCGCCGCCACCCCGCGGCCCGCCCCGCGCGCCCGCGCCGAGGCCCACGCCACGCACTGACCGTGGCGGAACGCCGTCGGGCGTGGCAGAACCCGGGTCATGCTGACCCGCCGCGCCCTTGCCGCCGCGCTTCCGGTCGCGCTGGCCGTTCCGGCCGCCGCCGCCGCTGAAGCCGGCTTCCCCGCCTTCCTCGCCGGCCTGCGCGCCGAGGCCGCTGGCCGCGGTATCAGGCCAGCCGTGCTGGACCAGGCGCTGTCCGGCCTGCGCCCCGACCCCACGGTGCTGCAACGCGACCGCCACCAGCCCGAGTTCACCATGACCTGGGCCCATTACCGCCACCTGCTGGTCACCCCGGCGCGCATCGCCGCCGGCAAACAGGCGTTCCAGGCCCATCGCGGCCTGTTCCGGCAGGTGGCTGATCGCTTTGGGGTCGATCCGGCACCGATCCTGGGCATCTGGGGCATCGAATCGAACTACGGGACCACCACCGGCGATTTCCACATCATCGACGCGCTGGCCACGCTGGCCTGGGGCAGCGGGCGGGCCGGGTTCTTTCGCGCCCAGCTGCTGGACGCGCTGCACATCCTCAATGACGGCGATATCGGCGTCGCCGCCATGACCGGCTCCTGGGCCGGGGCGATGGGGCAGCCGCAATTCATGCCCAGCGCCTATCTGCGCTACGCGGTCGATATCACCGGCTCCGGGCGGCGCAACATCTGGACCAGCGTGCCGGACGTGATCGCCTCCATCGCCAACTACCTGGCCCATTCCGGCTGGCGGCGCGGGCAGGCCTGGGGGGTGGCGGCGCGCGCGCCGGCGGGTCTTGCCGCGCCGGGCGCGCGGGATGCGGCGGCGTGGCGTCGGGATGGGGTGGTGACGGAGGGCGTGCCCCCGCCCGGCCCCCTGCGGCTGGTGCGTCCGGCCGGCGCGGACGGCCCGGCATTTCTGGCGGGGGCGAATTTCGCCGCCATCCGCCGCTACAATCCGTCCGATTTCTACGCCCTGGCAGTGGCCCTGGTCGGGCAGCGGATCGTCGCGTGAAACGCCTGCTCGCGCTGCTGATCGGCCTGTTGCCGGCGGCCTGCCAGTTCGGCGCCGGCGCACCGCATCCGCACTATGTGGTGGGCGCGCCGTATCAGGCCCAGGGCATGTGGCATTATCCCCAGGTGCGGATGACCTCGATCGCCACCGGCCTCGCCGGGGTGCAGCCGGGAGATCATGCCGGCCTGACCGCAGATGGCGAGGCCTATGATCCCGGCGCCCTGGCCGCGGCCAGCCCCGATCTGCAACTGCCCGCCATCGCCCGGGTGACCGACCTCGCCACCGGGCGGCAGGTGGTGCTGCGGATCAATGACCGGGGGCCCGAGAATCCGGCCCGTATCCTCGCCCTGACCCCGGCGGCGGCACGCGCGCTCGGCGTCCCGCCCGGGGGCGTGGCGCCGGTGCGGCTGCGGGTGCTGCCCGGACGCAGCCTGCAAGCCGCGGCCGCCGTGCCGGGTGGGCCGCGCCTGAGGCTGGCGGCGGCACCGGTGGGAGCGGTCGCCAGCACCCCGCTCGGCCCGCCCGGGGCCGCCCCGCCGGCCATCGCGCCGGGCCTCGCCGTCGCCGGAGGGTCCGTGCCCGGCGCCGGCGGCGGGGTAATCCAGCCGGCGCTTTCGGGGCGGGTGCGTCGGCTGCCGGTGCGGCCTGTCCGGCTCTGGGTGCGCCTGCTCGACGTCACCGACCAGCAAGCCGCCGCCCGGCTGACCGCGCGCCTGGCCGGGCTGCATCCCGTCATCGCCGCGCGGATGCGGGGCGGCGAGGAACGTTTCGTTGTCCGGCTCGGCCCCTTCGCCACCCCGGCTCCGGCCGAGGCCGCGCTGCGGTCGGCGCTGGCCGCAGGTATCGCCGACCCCATGATCGAGGTTGCCCCGGAGTAGCGTCATGCCGACCCGCCGCACCGCGCTGCTGCTCGCCCTGGTCCTGACCGGCCCGGCCGCCGCCGCGCCGCGCCGGCGCCACGCACCCGGCCCGCCGGCCGCCCCGCCGCGGACGCCGGGCCCCGCCACCACCCCGCTCGGCCCGCTGGCCACCGGCGCACGCTGGGCCTTCGTCATAGATGTCAACACCGGCGCGGTGCTTTTGCACAAGCGCGCCAACGAGCGGATGGCGCCGTCATCGATGGCCAAGCTGATGACGCTCTATATCCTGTTCTCCTGGCTCAAGGCCGGGCGGCTCAAGCTCGGGTCCATGCTGCCGGTCAGCCGCACCGCTTGGCGCTTCGGCGGATCGAAGATGTTCGTCGAAGTCGGTACCACCGTTTCGGTGCGCGACCTGATCGACGGCGTGATCGTGGATTCGGGCAACGATGCCTGCGTAGTGCTGGCTGAGGCGATGGCCGGGTCGCAGGCCGGCTTCGCCGCGATGATGAATGCCGAGGCGGCGAAGCTCGGGTTGACCGACTCGCATTTCACCAACCCGATGGGTTGGCCGGATCCCGAAAACTACATGTCCGTCCACGACATCGCCCGGCTGAGCGTGGCGCTGATCCGCGATTTCCCGCAATATTATCATTTCTTCTCCAATCGGGAATTCACCTACAGCAACATCACCCAGATGAACCGCAACGTGCTGGTGGACAACCGCTTGGCCGACGGGCTCAAGACCGGCCACACCGATGCCGGAGGCTACGGGATTGTGGTCTCGGCCGCCCGCGGCGGGCGGCGGGTGGTGGTGGTGGTGAACGGGATGCCTTCCGGCCGCGATCGAACGTTCGAGGCGGAACGGCTGCTGGAGTGGGCGTTCAACAGTTTCTCCGATGTCACCCTGTTCCGCGCCGGCGCGCCGGTCACCACCGCCCCAGTCTGGCTGGGCACCGCCCGGCGGGTGCCGCTGGTGGCGACCACCGACGTGACCCTGACCCTGCCGCATGGCTGGCGCGAGCGGGCACGGATCGCGGTCAGCTACGACTCGCCGCTCGCCGCCCCGATCGGGCTCGGCGAGCCGTCCGGCCAACTCCGGATCACTGATACCGGCATGGCGGACGTCTCGGTGCCGCTGGTGGCCGGCGCCGCGGTGCCGCGGCTCGGCCTGCCGGGGCGGGCGATGGCGGTACTGCTGCACGCGCTCGCGGTGCGTTGATGTTCATCACCTTGGAAGGCGGCGAAGGGGCCGGCAAATCCACCCAGGCCGCCGCCCTGGCCGCCGGCCTGCGCACCGCCGGCCACACCGTGCTGCTGACCCGCGAGCCGGGCGGCGCGCCGGGGGCGGAGCTGATCCGCGAAACCCTGCTGCACGGCCCGGTAGCGTTCACCCCGGAGGCGGAGACCCTGCTGCATTTCGCGGCCCGCTTCGAGCACCTGACCCGCGCCATCCTACCCGCCCTGGCCGCGGGCAGCATCGTGGTATGCGACCGGTTCACCGATTCGACCCTGGCCTATCAGGGCTACGGGCACGGGGTGGCGCCGGCGCGTATCGCGACCCTGGCGGCGATGCTGCCGGCGCGGCCGGATGTCACGTTCATCCTCGATGTCTCGCCCGAGGTGGCGGCACTGCGGCTGGCTACGCGGTCCCGCCCGGCCGACCGCTACGAGACGCTGGACAATGCCTTCCACGCCCGCGTGCGGGACGGGTTTCGCGCCATCGCCGGGGCCGAGCCGGGGCGCTGTCGGCGCATCGACGCCGATGCGGACCCCGCCACCGTCGCCGCCGCCATCCGCACCGCGCTGGCCGCACGGGGGGTCAGTATGGCTGATCCCCCCGGACCGTGATCCGGTGCATGATCCGGGTCTCCGCCGGATAGTCGTTGATGGCGAAATGCTGGGTGCAGCGGTTATCCCAGAACGCCAGCGACCCCGTCTCCCAGCGGAACCGGCAGGTGAATTCGGGCCGGGTCGAGTGGGCCATCAGGAAGTCGATCAGCGGCCGGCTTTCGGCATCCGTCATGTCGGCGAAATGCTGCACGTGCCCGCCGATATAGAGCGCCTTGCGCCCGGTCTCGGGATGGGTGCGCACCAGCGGATGGACCGAGGTGGTCTGCACGTCGCCCGGGTCTTTCACCTTCATCGTGGTCTTGCCGGCGTAGAACTCCCGCCGGTTCTGCCCCTGGTATTTCTTCGCCCCGTCGCCGTAGCAGACGGTGCGCAGGGAGCAGCACAGGCGCCGCATCCCCGCCGAGAGCGCCTCGAAGGCCAGGTACTGGTTGGTGAAGAGCGTATCGCCGCCGGCCGAGGGAACCTGTTTCGCATAGAGGATGGTGCCCATCGCCGGCTCGGGGGCGAACATCTGGTCGGTATGCCAGGCGCCGCCGAAATTGCGGGCATCGGTGGGCAGTTTCTTGATCTCGAGAATCTCCGGATGATCCGCCATGCCTTCCATGAACGGATGCAGATGGATCTCGCCGAAGCCGCGGGCGAAGGCCAACTGCTGGTCCGGGGTCAGTCGCTGGTCGCGGAAGAAGATCACCTGATGGGCAAGCAGGGCGGCGCGGATCTCGGCCAGCGCCTCGGGGTGCGGGTCGGCCAGATCGACCCCGCTCACCTCGGCACCGAGACTGCCGGCGATCGGCTGGGTGCCGATATGCCGATAGGGTGCGTTGCGCAGCTGGTTCATGGCGGTTCCCCC
>JAKBCO010000258.1 GCA_021807785.1 Pseudomonadota bacterium | reverse complement strand
GCCGAGGAACTCGCCCGCCGCCGCGCCGAGTTCGACCGTCAGAAGGAACTCGCCCGCCCCAACCGTCCCGCCCGCGCCGCATGACGCCCGCCCCCGCGCGCCGCCCGTTCGAGGGCGTGCGTATCCTCGATTTCACCCAGGTCCTGGCCGGCCCCTACGCCAGCTACCAGCTCGCCCTGCTGGGCGCCGAGGTCATCAAGATCGAGCGTCGCGGCGGGGAGGACATGCGCCGCACCCCGCTCGCCCGCGAATGGGCCGAGCGCAACATGGCCTCGGCCTTCATCGCGGTGAACGGCAACAAGCAGAGCCTGACCCTGGACCTGCAACGCCCCGAGGCGCGGGAGATCGTGCTGAAGCTGGCCGTCGAGGCCGACGTGGTGATGGAGAATTTCCGTGCCGGGGTGATGGACCGGCTGGGGTTCGGCTACGCCGCGCTGTCGGCGGTCAATCCGCGGCTGATCTATTGCGCGATCTCGGGCTTCGGCCAGACCGGCCCGGCCAGCAACGAGGCCGGGTATGACGGCAAGATCCAGGCGATGTCGGGGATCATGGCGATCACCGGCCATCCCGAGACCGGGCCGGTGCGCGCGGGCTTCGCGGTCTGCGACATTCTCTCGGGCGCCACCGGCGCCTTCGCCATTTCCTCGGCGCTGTATCAGCGGGCGCAGACGGGACTCGGGCAGTATATCGACGTGTCGATGCTGGAGGCGTCGCTGGCGTTCCTGACCACCCAGATCGCCGATTTCACCGTGGCCGGGCACCGGCAGGCGCAGGCCGGCAACCAGGCGGTCAGCCGCAAGGTCACCGCCAACCTGTTCCGCGCCCGCGAAAGTTTCCTGCTGCTGGCGGTGAACGACGAGCGGCAGTACCGCGCGCTGATGACCGCCATCGGCCGCGCCGACGCGCTGGAGGACCCGCGCTTCGCCGACTGGTTCCAGCGCAAGGCGCACGAGGCGGAGCTGCGCGCGATCATCGAGGACGCGCTGGCGGCGGCGGACGCGAAGATCTGGGAACGGCGGCTGAATGACGCCGGGGCGCCCTGCGCGGGGATCTGGAAGATCGAGGAGATCATCGACCACCCGCAGATCGCTGCCCGCGGCGCGCTGCAGGAAGTGGACAGCCCCTGGGGGCGGATGCGGCTGATGGGATCGGGCTTCCAGCTGGCCCATGGCGGCGCGCGGCTGGACCGGTTCGCTCCGGCGGCGGGGGCGGATACGGATGCGGTGCTGGGGGCGCTGGGCTACGACGCGGCGGCGATCGCCGGGCTGCGCGAGGCGGGGGTGGTGTAACACCGGCCGGCCGAGTCCCGCTCTTCCGGCCATTCGATCGGCTGGTATCGCGCGCCGGGTTGCCAAGGGGAGAAAGCGGGGCGGCGGCGCGCGAGTCCTCCGGCGAGGTTTTGCCTGGCTTGCTCTGTCGTAAGAATCCAAACACGGAGGACGCGGAGGACCACGGAGAGGCACGGAGCGGTTCGGATTACAAATGGCCGCCGTCTGGTCCGCAGGGGCCGCGCATGGAGTTTGAGCAACTGTCCAGGAGGCTGTCTGCCTCCGAGCGGGTTCGTCGGACCCG
The DNA here is from genome assembly GCA_021807785.1 of Pseudomonadota bacterium. Classification (GTDB taxonomy): domain Bacteria; phylum Pseudomonadota; class Alphaproteobacteria; order Acetobacterales; family Acetobacteraceae; genus JAJZVS01. The sequence goes on along the minus strand of JAKBCO010000258.1, from coordinate 2,773 downwards.
CGCGTCGCGGGTCGGCGCGAGGGTGGTACTCCGCCGCGATGTCCAGGAGAAGCGGCCGTTCCAGGGGACCCCCCGCACGGACCACGGTCGTCGAGGGGACAAGCGTCGCAGCCGGGAAGGCGCCCGGCCGGCCCCTCGATGCAGCACTCTTGCCTTGCTTCGTGATCCTTCGTGCCTCCGTGTTAAAATCACTTGCCGCCGACCAAACGGGATCCCCCCGGACCGAACCCGATTCCCATGGTCGCATCGGGTCCCGGCCGGTTTCCGCTCAGCGCGTCGCGCCCAGGCGTTCCCGCAGCATCGCTGGCGAGATCACCGGATAGGCGGCAGCGAGCACCGTCAGGTCACTCTCCCCACTGACCAGAAACGCCGCCCCGCTGGCACGCGCGAGGTGGAGGAACGCCGCATCGTCGCGGTCGCGGCACGACAGCGGCAGGTCCGCGCAGGGGCAGGGATCGGGCAGCGGAACGATCTCGGCGAAGGGCAGGTAGTCGGCGAGCAGGGCCTCGCGCTCCGCCGCGTCCAGGCGGAACCTGGGATAGGCCAGCACGCGCAAAAGCTCGGTCACCGTCTCGCGGCAGACGATCGGGGTGACGGCGCCGTCGGCCCAGGCGCGCCGCAGCCACAGCAGCCGGCGCCCGGACACCAGGGCGGGAAGCACAACATTGGTATCGAACACCGCCCGCACGACCGCGGCGGCCCGGCGTCAGGGCGCGCGCCGGGCCCAGGTGGCGGCATCGGCGACGTCGTCCTCGGTGATGCCGAGGTCGGCGAGTTTGCGGCGCACCGCGTCCGCGGAGCCGATCCGCGCCGGGGTCAGGATCAGGCGCCCATCCGCGGCCTCGACCTCGAAATAGGTGGGCGCCGCGCCGGGACCGAGCGCGGCCAGGGCGCGGCGGGGGAGGGTGAGCGGGTTCTTGGTGGTGAGCTTGGCGAGCATGATGCCGGAAGTAAGGAAGTTGAGGCAGACGATGCAGGAGCCCCGCGCGCGGCCCGGGTTGACTTTCCCCCCCCGCCTCCGCATATCGCGCCCCGCCGCGATGGGGCTGTAGCTCAGCTGGGAGAGCGCCTCGTTCGCAATGAGGAGGTCAGGGGTTCGATCCCCCTCAGCTCCACCAGCGCGGCATCCCGCTACTTCATCCATTTCCTCGCCGCCCGCCCCGCGTGCGACGGCAGCGGCGCCCAGGGCGCGCGCATCCAGGCGAGGATATCGCCGATCGGCACCGCGCGGGCGAGATCGCGCAGCATCAGGTGATAGGCCCCGGGGTAATAGGCCACGCGCGGCCCCGCCGGCGGCGGGCGCAACCGGCGCCAGAACGCCCGCATGGCCTGCTTCGGTACCAGCTGATCGTGCCCGCCATAGAGGATCAGCGCGTTCCCCGGCAGGCGCGGGGCGGCGCGCGCGGCCTGGCCCATCAGCCGCACCAGCCCGCCCACCGCGTCCCAGCGGGTGGACAGCAGGGTCAGTGGATCGCGCGCGAGCGCGATCAGCGCCGCGCGATTGTCGGAGGCGCGGATATGCAGCCCGCCGCCGCTGACGGTCAGGCCGGGCAGGAAATGCGTCATCACCCAGAGCCCCGCGCGCTCGAACATGTTCAGCCCCTGCCAGCCCCAGACCGCGGGCGAGACCAGCACGAAGCCCGCCACCGGCGGATGCGGCCCGGCGGCGAGCAGGGCGGCCACCGCCGCGCCCATGCTCTCGCCCAGCACGAAGACCGGCAGCCCCGGATGGCGCGCGGCGATCAGCCCGACCATGGTGCGGGCGTCGTTCACCAGGCTGCTGGTGCCGGGCCACAGGCCGCGGGTCGCGGTGGCGCCGAAGCCGCGCTGGTCGGGCGCGATCACCGTCACCCCGGCGGCGGCGAAGGCGGGGGCGGGGATGGCGAAGGCGTCGCGGCTGTCGTCCATCCCGTGCAGCGCCAGCATCACCGCCCAAGGGGGCGCAAGCCGATGACGGGCCGGCCAGACCCGGTAGGGCAGTCGCATCCCGTCCGGCATCACGAAGGCGCGTGCGCCCTCCCGCGGCGGGGTCACCGCCGGCCCCGCCGGCGCCAGCCGCGCGGCGCAGCCCGAAAGCGCCAGCGCCAGCACCGCCACCGCCGCGTGACAGCGCCGCCCGGCCATGGTCTGATCGCGCCGGATCGGGCGACCCAGCCTCGCCCGCAAGGAGGACGCGATGGCCGACAGCACGGCGGAAACCCAGGACGTCTTCGAGATCATGCACACCACGCGCGCCATGCGCCGGCTGCGGCCGGACCCGGTGCCCGACGCCCTGATCCGGCGCATCCTTGAAGCCGGCGCCGCCGCCGCCAACGGGGGCAACAGCCAGCGCTGGCGCTTCATGGTGGTGAAGGACATGGCGATCAAGCAAGCGGTGCAGGCACTCTATCAGCGCGCCTTCGACAAGGTGATCGGGCCGCGCTACCGCAAATCCGCCCCGCCCCCCGGCGTCTCGCCCGAGCGCTACAAGCGCCAGCACGACGCGGTGGAGTATCTCACCCGGCATTTCCACGAGGCGCCGGTCTGGATCGTCGCCTGTCTCGACGAGGGCACGGCCGCGCCCACCCGCTGGTCCGGCGCCTCCATCTACCCGGCGGTGCAGAACATGCTGCTGGCCGCGCGCGCCCTCGGCCTCGGCTCAACCCTGACCACGCGGCATCTGCTCTACGAGGCCGAGGCCGAGCTGGCCCTGGGCCTGCCGCCCGGGGTGCATTCCTACGCCATCCTGCCGATCGGCTACCCGATGGGCCGCTTCGGCCCGGTCGGGCGCGGC
>JAKBCO010000037.1:11352-18502 GCA_021807785.1 Pseudomonadota bacterium | reverse complement strand
TCCGCTTGTACTTGCCGCACAGGCACTCGTAGTCCTTGATCGGGCCGAAGATGCGGGCGCAGAACAGCCCGTCCCGCTCCGGCTTGAAGGTGCGGTAGTTGATGGTCTCGGGCTTCTTGATCTCGCCGTAGGACCAGCTGCGGATCTGCTCCGGGCTGGCCATCTGGATGCGGATCTGGTCGAACGTCATTGCCTGGCCGGTCTGGCCGAGGATCTTCATCAGGTCGCTCATGCGTGGTCCTGTCCCTGCATCGGGGGAAAACGGTGCGGACGGCGCTCAGGCCGCCCGGTTGTCCAGCTCGACATTCAGCCCAAGGGATTTCAGTTCCTTCGTCAGCACGTTGAAGCTTTCGGGGATGCCGGCCTCGAAATTGTCCTGCTCGCGCACGATCGCCTCGTAAACCTTGGTGCGGCCCGAGACGTCGTCGGATTTCACCGTCAGCATCTCCTGCAAGGTGTAGGCGGCCCCGTAGGCTTCCAGCGCCCAGACCTCCATTTCCCCGAAGCGCTGGCCGCCGAACTGCGCCTTGCCGCCCAGCGGCTGCTGGGTGACCAGCGAATAGGGGCCGATCGAGCGGGCGTGGATCTTGTCGTCCACCAGGTGGTGCAGCTTCAGCATGTAGATGTAGCCGACCGTCACCTTGCGCTCGAACGGCTCGCCGGTGCGCCCGTCGGTCAGCACCACCTGGCCCGAGGTGTCGAGCCCGGCCCGGGTCAGCATCCCCTCGATGTCGGACATCCGCGCCCCGTCGAACACCGGCGTTGCGATCGGCACGCCCTTGCGCAGGTTGTTGGCAAGCTCCACCAGCTGCTCGGTCGGCAACTCGGCGATCTCGTGGCGGAACACCTCCTCGCCGTACACGCCCCGCAGCTTGTCCAGCAGCTCCTGGCGGGCGTTGCCGGTGCGCTGGTAGTCATCGACCAGCGCGCCGATCTGCTTGCCCAGATTGGCGCAGGCCCAGCCCAGATGGGTTTCCAGGATCTGTCCCACGTTCATCCGGCTCGGCACGCCAAGCGGGTTCAGCACCAGATCGACCGGGGTGCCGTCCTCCAGGAACGGCATGTCCTCCACCGGCACCACGCGCGAGACCACGCCCTTGTTGCCGTGCCGGCCGGCCATCTTGTCGCCCGGTTGCAGCTTGCGCTTCACCGCGATGAACACCTTGACCATCTTCATCACGCCGGGCGGCAGCTCGTCGCCGCGTTGCAGCTTCTCCACCTTGCCGTCGAAGCGGGCCTGCAACTTGGCCACCGCGGCGTCGTACTCGCGCTTCAGGGTCTCGATCTCGGCCATCACCGCATCGTCCTGCACGCCGATATGGCGCCACGACCCGCGCGGATGCTCGGCCAGCACCTCCTCGGTCAGGACCGCGCCGGCCTTGATCCCCTTGAACCCGCCGGCCGCCTTGCGGCCGAGCAGCTTCTCGCGCAGCCGGTTGAGGAAGCTGCGCTCCTGGATCGCCTTCTCGTCGTCGCGGTCCTTGGCCAGCCGCTCGATCTCGGAGCGCTCGATCGCCATCGCGCGCTCGTCCTTATCGACGCCGCGGCGGGAGAACACGCGCACATCGACCACCGTGCCGGTGACACCGGGCGGCAGCTTGAGCGAGGTGTCGCGCACGTCGGACGCCTTCTCCCCGAAGATCGCGCGCAGCAGCTTTTCCTCGGGCGTCATCGGGCTCTCGCCCTTGGGCGTGACCTTGCCCACCAGGATGTCGCCCGGGTTCACTTCCGCACCGATATAGACGATCCCGGCCTCGTCGAGGTTCTTCAGCGCCTCCTCGCCCACGTTCGGGATATCGCGGGTGATCTCCTCCTGGCCGAGCTTGGTGTCGCGCGCCATCACCTCGAACTCCTCGATATGGATCGAGGTGAACACGTCGTCGCGGGCAATGCGCTCGCTGATGAGGATGGAGTCCTCGAAATTATACCCGTTCCACGGCATGAAGGCGCAGAGCGCGTTGCGGCCGAGCGCGAGCTCGCCGAACTCGGTGGAGGGACCGTCGGCGATGATCTCTCCGGGCGAGACCCGGTCGCCCACCTTCACCAGCGGGCGCTGGTTGATGCAGGTCGATTGGTTGGAGCGCATGAACTTGCGCAGCCGGTAGATATCCACCCCCTTGGTGGTGCCATCCTCGGCGGTGGCGCGCACGACGATGCGCGCGCCGTCGAGCTGATCGACCACGCCGGGGCGGCGGGCGACGATGGTCGCACCCGAATCGCGCGCCACCGCCTCCTCCATGCCGGTGCCGACCAGCGGGGCGTCGGCGCGGATCAGCGGCACCGCCTGGCGCTGCATGTTGGACCCCATCAGCGCGCGGTTGGCGTCGTCGTTCTCGAGGAACGGGATCAGCGCCGCGGCGACCGAGACCAGCTGCTTGGGGGAGACGTCGATCGCGGTCACGTCCTCGGGCTTCACCAGCCGGAAATCGCCCTGCCGGCGGACCGAGACCAGATCCTCGGTGAAGCGCCCGGTCGCGTCCATCTTCGCGTCCGCCTGCGCCACCACCAGGCGTTCTTCCTCCATCGCCGAGAGGTAGCGCGCGCCCGGCTGCACCACCCCGTCCTTCACCAGCATATAGGGGGTTTCGATGAAGCCGTATTTGTTGACCTTGGCGTAGGTCGCGAGCGAGTTGATGAGGCCGATATTCGGCCCCTCCGGCGTCTCGATCGGGCAGATGCGGCCGTAATGGGTGGGGTGGACGTCGCGCACCTCGAAGCCGGCGCGCTCGCGGGTCAGCCCGCCCGGCCCCAGGGCGGACAGCCGGCGCTTGTGGGTGACCTCCGACAGCGGGTTGGTCTGGTCCATGAACTGCGAGAGCTGCGAGGAGCCGAAGAACTCCCGCACCGCCGCCGCCGCCGGCTTGGCGTTGATGAGGTCGTGCGGCATCACGGTGTCGATATCGACCGACCCCATGCGCTCGCGGATCGCGCGTTCCATCCGCAGCAGGCCGATGCGGTACTGGTTCTCCATCAGCTCGCCCACCGAACGGACGCGCCGGTTGCCCAGATTGTCGATGTCGTCGATCTGCCCGCGCCCGTCCTTCAGATCCGCCAGGATCTTCACCGTCCGCAGCAGATCGTCCTTGCGCAGGGTCCGCACCTGATCGGGCACCGCGTCGAGGTCGATCCCGAGCCGCATGTTCATCTTCACGCGCCCGACCGCCGACAGATCGTAGCGGGCCGGGTCGAAGAACAGGCCGCGGAACAAGGTCTCCGCGGTCTCCTGCGTCGGCGGCTCGCCGGGGCGCATCACCCGGTAGATGTCGATCAGCGCGTCATCGCGGTTGCTGTTCTTGTCCACCGTCAGGGTGTTGCGGATCCAGGGACCGTTGACCTGATCGATGGCGAGGGTGGGCAGCGAGGTCACGCCCGCGTCTTCCAGCGCGGCGAGCCGCGCCTCGGTGAGTTCCTCCCCAGCCTCGGCATGAATCTCGCCGGTGGCCTCGTTCACCAGATCGACCGCCACGAAGCGGCCCAGCAGGTCGGCGCGGCCGACCAGCACTTCCTTGGTCGCCTGCGCGATCTGGCGGGCCTGCCGGGCGTTCAGCTTCTCGTCCGCCTCGGCCACCACCTCGCCGGTGGCGGCGTCGATCAGCGGCTCCAGCAGCTTCACGCCGCGGAACGCCTCCGGCTCGAACGGGCGCGCCCAGCCCTTGGCGGTGCGGTCGAACACCACCTGGCCGTAGAAATACCCAAGGATCTCCTCGGCATCCATGCCGCGGATCTCGCCCGGCTCCAGGGTCTCGCCCTTGGCGGCGCGGGCGGCGCGCAGCCGTTCGGTGGCCGCCGAATCGAGCGTGTAGAGCAGCGTGGTGACCGGCAGCTTGCGCTTGCGGTCGATCCGGACATAGGCGATGTCCTTGCTGTCGAACTCGAAATCCAGCCACGAGCCGCGATAGGGGATCACCCGGGCCGCGAACAGCAGCTTGCCCGACGAATGGGTCTTGCCCTTGTCGTGGTCGAAGAAGACGCCCGGGGAACGGTGCATCTGGCTGACGATAACGCGCTCGGTTCCGTTCACAACGAAGGTGCCGTTGTCGGTCATCAGCGGCATGTCGCCCATATAGACCGGCTGCTCCTTGATGTCGCGGATCGACCGGGCGCCGGTATCCTCATCGACATCCCAGACGATCAGCCGCAGCGTGACCTTGAGCGGGGCGGCGTAGGTCATGCCGCGCTGGATGCACTCCTCGACGTCGTATTTCGGTTCCTCGAGCTCGTAATCGACGAATTCCAGCCGGCCGCGGCCGGCGAAATCGTCGATCGGGAAGACGGCGTGGAAGACTTCCTGCAAGCCGGTGTTGGTACGGCTGTCGGGGCGGGTGTTCATCTGCAGGAACGCCTCGTAGCTGGCGCGCTGCACGTCGATCAGGTTGGGCATCGGCGTGGTCTCGGGGATCCGCCCGAAGCTGCGGCGGATGCGCTTGTGCCTCGTCACCGAACCGGAAATCGCGTTCATCGCCTGTCCTCTACGCCGTCATGGGTCGCGGCCCGCCGCCCCTGGCCGCCCGGGAATGCCTCCGCCGGAAACGGGGACGCGGGCGGGAACCGGGGTTCCCGCCCGTGCCGGCCTTGCGGCCCAAGCCCGAAGGCGCCACCGGCCCGGCGGGGCCGGGCGGCGCCGATCTGCGATCGCGTGCCTACTTCACGTCCACCTTTGCGCCCGCCTCTTCCAGCATCTTGCGGATCTTGGCGGCCTCGTCCTTGTTCACGCCTTCCTTCACCGCCTTCGGCGCGCCTTCCACCAGGTCCTTGGCTTCCTTCAGGCCAAGCCCGGTGATGGTGCGCACTTCCTTGATGACGTTGATCTTCTTGTCGCCGGCCGCGGCCAGGATCACGGTGAACTCGGTCTGCTCCTCGACCGGCGCGGCGGCGGCGGCGGCCGGGGCGGCGGCGGCCACGGCCACCGGCGCGGCGGCGGAGACGCCCCACTTGTCTTCGAGCAACTTGGACAGCTCGGCCGCTTCCAGCACCGTCAGCGCCGAGAGCTCATCCACCAGTTTCTGCAGGTCTGCCATTGTCAGGGTCTTCCTAATCTATACCTTGTTGGGTTCCGTGCAAGTCCGGGCGGCTCACGCCGCCGCGGCCTCGGTCTCGTCCTTGCGGGCATAGGCGCCCAGCACGCGCGCCACCTGGCCCGCGGGGGCGGCCAGGACGCCGGCGATGCGCGTGGCCGGCGTGGAGATCATCCCCACCAGACCGGCGCGAAGCTGATCGAGGCTGGGCAGGGCGGCGAGCGCCTTCACCCCCTCGGCGTCCAGCGGGCGGGCACCAAGCGCGCCCCCCACCACCACCAGCTTCTCGTTGGTCTTGCCGTAATCCACCGCTGCCTTGGCCACCGCCACCGGGTCTTTCGCCCAGGCGAGCGCGGTCGGCCCCTTCAGCAGCGGGCGGATCGCCTCGAAGGCAGTGCCTTCCAGGGCGCGCGCGGCCAGCCGGTTCTTGGTCACCTTGAAGGTGACCCCGGCTTCTCGCATCCGGCGCCGCAGATCGGTCGCTTCGGCCACGGTCAGACCCTGATTGCGGGTGACCACGACCATCGACGTCTCGGCGAACACCTGAGCGAGGCCGGCGACGAATTCCCGCTTTTTGGTGCGGTCCATTGTCTCTCCGTCCGTCGGGCCCCGCGCGTGTGGACCGCGCCGGGCCGGTTGCCCATGGACCGCGGATGCGGTCCGGTTCGCCTGTCGAGATCAAGTCGGAACCGCCGGGAGGTACCCGGCTTCCCCGTCTTTCGCGCGCGGGCCGAAGCCCATTAACCCTGGCGGGGCGTGCGGTCTCGGACAGGTTCGGGGGCATCGCCCCCTGCCCGCCGGCCCGGGCGTCAACCCGGGGCGGCGTATTCCGTCATGCCGTCAGGCTGGCGATCTCCAGCTTGAGGCCCGGCCCCATGGTGGAGCTCAGCCCGGCGGATTTCACATAGGTGCCCTTGGCCCCGGTCGGCTTGGCCTTGATGACGGCATCGGCCAGGGCGCGCGCGTTCTCCAGCAGCTTGGCCTCGTCGAAGCTGGCCTTGCCGATGCCGGCATGGATGATCCCCGCCTTCTCGGCGCGGAACTCCACCTGCCCGCCCTTGGCCGCCGCCACCGCGCCCTTGACGTCCATGGTCACGGTGCCGAGCCGCGGGTTGGGCATCAACCCGCGCGGGCCGAGGATTTTCCCCAGCCGCCCGACCACGCCCATCATGTCCGGGGTGGCGATGCAGCGGTCGAAGCCGATCTCCCCGGCCTGCACCTTCTCGGCCAGGTCCTCGGCCCCCACCACGTCGGCGCCGGCGGCCTGCGCCTCCTCGGCCTTCGGGCCGCGGGCGAACACGCCGACGCGCACCGTCTTGCCGGTGCCGTGCGGCAGGTTGATGAGGCCGCGCACCATCTGGTCGGCATGGCGCGGGTCGATGCCCAGGTTCATGGACATCTCGATGGTTTCGTCGAACTTGGCGGTGGCATTGCGCTTCACCAGCGCCACCGCGTCCGCCAGCGGATAGGTTTTCCCGCGATCGATCGCGGCGCGGGCGCGGGCGATCCGCTTGTCCTTGGCCATGCCTCAGCCCTCCACCACGGTGATGCCCATCGAACGGGCGGAGCCGGCCAGCATCCGCACCGCCGCCTCCACGTCGGTGGCATTCATGTCCTTCATCTTCTGGGCGGCGATCTCGCGCAGCTGGGCGGTGGTGACCTTGCCCACCGCCGCCCCCTTGCCCGGCGCGGTGGTGCCCTTGTCGATCCCCGCCGCCTTCTTCAGGAAATAGCTGTTGGGCGGGGTCTTGGTGATGAAGCTGAAGCTGCGGTCGCCATAGGCCGTGATCACCACCGGCACCGGCATTCCCGGTTCCATGTTCTGGGTGGCGGCGTTGAACTCCTTGACGAAGTTCATGATGTTCAGGCCGCGCTGACCCAGCGCCGGCCCCACGGGCGGCGAGGGATTGGCCTTGCCGGCCGGAATCTGCAACTTGATATAGCCGACGATCTTCTTCGCCATGGGATCCCTGTCCGCTGCGGCCCGGCGGGGCCTGGGTGAACGACCAAGGGACCGCGGTGCCACCGATGTCCGCGACCGGCCCGGGATGGGACGGACGGCGGCGCATCTCCCGCGTTCCGAAGGAAGGACGGGCGTCTAGCCCATGCTCGGCGGGCCGTAAACCCCCTGTGCC
>JAKBCO010000037.1:0-11252 GCA_021807785.1 Pseudomonadota bacterium | reverse complement strand
TCAAACCCCCTGGGCCAGAAATGCCGCCAGCTGGCCCAGCAATCCGGCGGTGCCCTGTTCGCGCGCCCCGGCATCCTGGTAGCCGTCCAGGAACGTCCCCTGCTCGGTCAGCACCAGCCGGGTCCCGCCTTCGATCGCGGCCAGGCTCAGGGTCGCCAGCGAGACCGAGATTTTCCGATCGTCCAGATGCAAAGTGTAGGCATAGACCAGCCGCCGATCGGCGATCACGTCCAGGTAGAGCGCGTCGAAGCTGGACACCATCCCGTTCGGCCAGCGTCCGGACAGGCGCTCCCGGCCGCCCTCGCGGACATCCATGAACCGCTCCAGGGTCTCGTAGCCGCCCACGAACCAGCGCGCCTTTGCCGCCGGGTCCGCGAACGCCGCGAACACACGGGCCGGCGAGGCCGGGAAATCCCGCGTCAAGGTGAAGCTGTCATGCACGGCGGTGCGCGGCCCGACCTCGCGGGCCAGCTTGTCGAGGGTGGTCCGCCAGCCCTCGTTCGCCCCTTCGACCGCGGTGGCGAAGGCGGGATCGCGGATCTCGTAGCCTTGGCGGACGGTCATGCGGGTGCCTTCGGCCACCGGCTCGAAGGTCACCTCGGTATCGGCGACGAAGGCCACCGCCTCGCCATGCCCGACCGCGAACCGCACCGCCAGCCGGTGCGGCGGGTCGAGGACCGTGAATACCCCGCGCGAGAGGAACGGCTCGTGCCCGGGGCACAGCATGGTGATGTCGCACCGCCCGCCGAGGCGGAACTCCACCTCGGCCTCGGCCACCGCGCAACGCTCGGGGCTGAACCAGCGGCGCATCGCCGCGGCGCTGGACCAGGCGGCGAAGACCTGCTCCGGCGGGACGGGAAAGACGCGCGAGACGACCAGGACGGCAGGATCAGACATCGGGGGACTCCTTGGTGGCGGCCAGGTAGCCGGCGAGCCGGTCGAAGCGGGCTTCCCACTCGCGCCGGCGCTCGGCGATCCAGGTCTCGGCAAGCGTGAGCGCCGCCGGATCGAGCCGGCAGGTGCGCACCCGGCCCTGCTTTTCGCTGACCACCAGCCCGGACGCCTCCAGCACCGAGAGATGCTGCAAGACGGCGGGCAGGGAGATCGGCATCGGCTGGGCGAGTTCGGACACGCTGGCCGGGCCGCGCGCGAGACGGGCCAGCAGCGCCCGGCGGGTGGGATCGGCGAGGGCGTGGAACGCGCGGTCGGTGGCGGCGGATTGGTTAAGCATCGGATTCACTATCGGAGCGCCCAACACCGAAGTAAATGCTTAACTATCCCGCCACCCGTGCCCGCCGCCGCGCCAGCAGCACCATCCCCGCCCAGGCCGCGTTCACCCCCAGCGCCGCCGCCATCGCCGGAAACGACCCAAACCGCATCGCCCCCAGATGCACCACCAGCAACGCCAGCGCGAACCCCGGCAGAGCCCGCATCGCGCTGGCCATCAGCGCCGCCGTCGCCGCCCCGCCCAGCCGGGTGAGCGACAGCAGCGCCAGCGAGGAGAAGGCGATCGGAAACACTGCCCCCACGCCGGAAAAGCGCGGCCCCAGCACCCGGCTGCCGGTGACCACGGCGGTCACCAGCGCCGCCACCGCCAGCCCTCGGCCGGGAAGATCGTACCAACGCCGCACCCCGCGCGGCGCCGGGCCGGTCACCGGCGGACGATGGCGGGTGAAGGCCAGCGCCGCCCCCAGCACCACCAGGTTCAGCGTCAGCGCCCACCCGGCGGTCCAGGGCACCGCCTGGATCAGCGCCGTCGCCGCCCCCCAGCTGGCCAGCGCCGCGCCGAGGGCGACCGGCCAGCGCACCCTCGGCGCCAGCCGGATCAGCGCCAGCAGGAACAGCCAGGTGGCGGCGTTCACCGCGAAGCTCTCCAGCGCGCTGGCGGCGATGAACCCGCGCCCGTGCTGCAACGCCAGCAGCACATAGGCGGGGCCGGCGGAAATCGGGAAGCTGGCGATCAGCCCGCCCCAGAACGGCCCGGCCGCCTCGGCCGCGGCCAGCGCGCCCACCACCACGCAAGCGGTGACGGCGGCCTTCACCGCCAGCGCCAGCCAGAATGTCGCGGGAAACACTACCAGGCCGCGTCCAGCAGCGCCCGCACCGCCGCCGGCCCGTCGATCGGCCGCGGATTGGTATGCACCCAGCGGTCGTGCATCGATAAGGCGGCGATCCGGTCCAGCAGATCGCGCGGCACCCCGACCGCGCTCAGCCGACCGGGCAGGCCCAGCTCCGCCACCAGCGCCGCCACCACGTCGGCCGCCGCTTCCCCGGGCCGCCCCATCGCCTCGGCCGCCCAGGCCTGCCGCTCGGCGGTCAGCGCGTGATTGTAGCGCAGCACATGCGGCAGCATGATGCAGGAGGTATAGCCATGGGCCACCCCGGCGGTGCCGCCCAGGACGTGGCCGATGCCGTGGCTCGCCCCCTTGGCCACCCCGTTCTGCGACCCCACCACCGACATCCATGCCCCCAGCTGGCAATCCAGCCGCGCCACGATGTCACCCGGATCTCCCTTCACCGCCCGCAGCCCGCGCGTCAGCAGCCGCAGCGCATGGAGCGAGGTGCCGTCGGAGAACGGCGCCGCGTTGACGGCGCAGAGGTCCTCGACCGCATGATCGACGGCGCGGATGCCGGTGGACAGGAACAGCCATTCCGGGGTGTGGACGGTGATCGCGGGATCGAGGATCACCACGCGCGGCATCATCAGGCTCTGGCCGAAGGACTGCTTCACCCCGCGTTCGGGATCGGTGCAGCCGGCGAAGCTCGTGTATTCGCCGGCCGAAAGCGTGGTGGGGATGGCGATCGCGCGCAGCCCCGCCGGCGCGGTGGGGGGGCGGACGGTACGCCCGTCCGCCTCGATGCGCGCGGCGAAGGCCTCCAGCCCGGCCGGCGTGGTCACCCCGTTGCCCAGGCACAGGCCGACCATCTTGGCCGCGTCGGTCTGCGATCCGCCGCCCAGCGTGACCAGCAGATCGGCCCCGGCGGCGCGGGCGGCGTTGGCGCAGTCCACCACGTCCGGGCGCGGCGTGTGCGCCCCCATCCGGGTCCAGACCCCGGCCAGCCGGTTGCCCAGCCCGGCGCGCAGCCGCTCCAGCAGATCGGTCTCGCGGGCGATGGTGGCCGAGACCAGCGCGAAGGCCGCGCGCGCCCCGAGCCGCTCGGTCTCGCGCGCGCAGGCGGTGTCGAACGCCTCGCCATAGACGACCCGGTCCATCTCCGGGAAGCGGTGGATGCCCTGCATGAACGCCCCCGGATCAGGCGAGGAACTGGGTGAGGGCGGCGACCTCGGGTCCCGCCGCGGCGTAGTCGGCGGCCAGCCGCTCATAGAGCCGCGCGGCGGCGGCGAAGGAGGACGCGGCGGCCGGGTCGGCGCCGGCGAAGGCGGCGATCTCCTCCATCTCGGCCACCCAGCGATAGGCCTTGTCCGGCATTCGCGGCAGCTGGCGGGTGAGCCAGGCCAGCAGCTGCGGCTGGCTCTGCGCGAGTTCCTCCCGCAGCGCCGTATCGGTGCCGGCGCGGGTCGCCGCCAGCAGCATCATCGCCGCCAGCGCCTGGAACCCCTTGGTGAGGCCGGCATAGGAGAGCTTCATCGCCGAGGCGAAGCCGATCGGCCCGTCCAGCACCTTGGTGACGAGCCCCCACTCGCCCAGCACCGCCGCCCGGCCGGCGGCGGGGCCCGACAGGTAGAGCCGGGTCGCGCCGCTGCCCGGCTGCGGCGGCGGGCCGATGATGCCGCCATCGACGAAGGTCACGCCCGACGGCGCCAGCAGGGCGGCGACGCGGGTCGCGGTGGCCGGCGCGATCGCGTTGGCATCGACATAGACCGGCTTGCGCGGCGCGGCGGCGAGGGCCGGCAGCAGCCGCGCGGCCAGCGCCACCGCCTGGCCCGGCGGGACCACCGAGAGGATGATGTCGCAACCGGCGATGGTGGCGTCATCGGCGTCATGCATCCCGGCCAGCCGCGCCCGGGCCGCCGAAGCGTCGGAGCGGCCGGCGAGCGCGGTGCGGACGGTGACGCCGCGCGCGGCGAGGCAGGCGGCGAGGCCGCTGCCCATGGCGCCGGGGGCGATGATCGCGACGGTGGGGGGCATGGCTGGGTTCCGGGTCCGGGATTGGCCGCCATGAAAGCCGCCGACTGGCCCGCCGCGCAAGCGGCTCGACCGACCCGCCCCGTGCAAGCCGTTCAGGCCCCCCGCGGCCGCAGCGCGCGGCCGAGCCGCCGCAGCCCGGCCCATTGCTGGGCCAGATAGCCGCCGCCGGTCAGCGCCGCCTCGGCCTCGGGATCGCCGGTGGGGGGGAAGGCGTGGGAGAAATCCGCGGTGCCGAAGATCATGTCCCACCACGGCAGCACCGCCCCGTAGTTGCAGCTGCGGGCGCCGGCGGCCAGCACGCCGTGATGGGCGCGGTGGAACCGGGGCGAGACCAGCAGCCGCTCCCCCACCGCGCCGAATCGCAGCCGCGCATTGGCGTGCGAGAGGCTTTCCACGAAGCGCAGCACCAGCACCAGCAGCGGAAACTGCAACGGCGGCACGCCGATCGCCAGCGCGATGATGCCGAACCAGACGAAGCTGATCAGATCGTCGAGCAGATGGTTGCGGTCGTCGGACCAGAAGGTCATCCGCGGCTGGGCGTGGTGCAGCGCGTGCAGCGCCCACCACCAGCCGAACCGGTGCGACAGCCGGTGCCGCCAGTAGTCGGCGCAATCGAGGATGGCGGCATAGACGAAGAAGGTGATCACCGGCTTGCCCATCAGCCAGGGGATCAGCATCTCCAGCATCGGCGGGGTCCAGCCGTGATCGACCAGCCAGCCGGTCACGTTCACCTGCACCTGGTAGAACAGCACGAAGGTGATGAGCGGCAGCACGCCGACGCGCGAGATCAGGGTGTAGAGCACATCGACGCCGGTGCCGCGCCGGTCCGCCCAGCGCTCCACCGGGCGGAGCCGTTCCAGCGGGGCGCAGAGCGCGAGCGTGGCCGCCACCTGCACCGCGCCATACACCGCGGCCAGCGCCCAGCCGTAGGAGAGTTCCTCCCAGCGCATCCAGCCGATGCGATAGAGGAACGGGATCAGCAGATGCCCCTGCACCCAGCCGGCGGCGAGGTCGAACGGGTCACGCATCGGAAGGCTGCATGGGGCGCGCCGGCTCAGCCCGCCAGGACGCGCCCGGCCACCGCGTCCAGCCGCGCCACCGCGGCCGGATCACGCATATGGGTGGCGGTGATGATGGCATTGTCGAGCGCCCGGTTGCAGCCGCAGGGGCAGGCTGGGCGCGGCGCGCCCAGCGCGGGGATCGCGTCGGCCACCAGGGCGCGGGCATGTTCGGCATTGTCCAGCAGGACCTTCACCACCGCTTCCACCGTCACATGATCGTGCTCGGGGTGCCAGCAGTCGAAATCGGTCACCATCGCCACGGTAGCGTAGCAGAGTTCCGCCTCGCGCGCGAGTTTCGCCTCCGGCATGTTGGTCATGCCGATCACGCTGGCGCCCCACTGGCGATAGAGTTCGCTTTCGGCGCGGGTGGAGAACTGGGGGCCTTCCATCACCAGATAGGTGCCGCCGCTTCTGACCGGCAGCCCCAGCCGCCGCGCCGCCGCGTCGAGCGCCGTGCCCAGCCGGGCACAGACCGGATGCGCCATCGAGACATGGGCGACGATGCCCTCGCCGAAGAAGCTTTTTTCGCGCGCGAAGCTGCGGTCGATGAACTGATCGACGATCACGAAATGCCCGGGCGGCAGGTCCGCGCGCAGGCTGCCCACCGCCGAGAGCGAGATGACGTCGGTCACCCCGGACCGCTTCAGCGCGTCGATATTGGCCCGGTAGTTGAGATGGCTGGGCGAGAGCGGATGGCCGCGCCCGTGCCGGGGCAGGAACACGCAGGCCACATCGCCCAGCCGGCCGAACAGCAGGGCATCCGAGGGCTGGCCCCAGGGGGTGGGCACCTGGCGCCAGACCTTGTCGGTGAGCCCGGGGATGTCATAGAGCCCCGAGCCGCCGACGATGCCGATGACCGGCGTGAACGCCGCGCTCAATGCTCGACGTCGGACCAGATCTTGCGCTTGAGCGCATAGGTCAGGCCGGTGAGGATGAGCAGGAACAGCACCACCCGCACCCCCATGCGCTTGCGCGCGACCTCGTCGGGGTTGGCGGCCCAATAGAGGAAGGTGGCGACGTCGTGGGCCATCTGCGGCACCGTGGCCTTGGTGCCGTCGGCGAAGGTGACCACACCGTTGTGCAGCGGCGGCGGCATGGCGATCATGTGACCGGGGAAATACTTGTTGTAGTAGCGCCCCGGCGGCACCTTCACCCCGGGCGGCGGGGTCACGAAGCCGTTGAGCAGCGAATAGATGTAGTCCGGCCCGCCAGCCCGCGCGTTCGCCATCAGCGACAGATCGGGCGGCGCGGCACCGTTGAACACCACACGCGCCGCCGCCGCGTTGGGGAAGGGGGAGCGGAACTGGCTGGCCGGCGTGCCCGGGCCGCTGTACTTCTCGCCCTTGTCGTTCAGCCCCAGCGGCACTGTCACCGAGGCGGCGATCGCCTTGATCTGCGCCGGGTTGAGGCCGATCCCGGCCAGATCGCGGTAGTGCAGCTGGTGCATCGAATGGCAGTTCGAGCACACCTTGAAATAGACCCAGAATCCGCGCTGCGCCGAGGCTTCGTTCAGCCCGCCGAACAGGCCCGAGAAGCTGAAATGCGGATGCAGCAGCGGCGGCGTTTCCTGCGCCCGGGCCGGCGGCTGGGCGATGAAAAGGCCGACGCCGAGCGCCAGCAGCAGCGGTGCGAATCGGCGCATCATGCCTTCTCCATCGGCTGGGCGGTGGCGGAGTGCGGCATGGGTCCCCCGCCGGTCTTTCGCAAGACCGCCTGGCTGATGCTCTCCGGCAGCGGCAGGGTGCGTTCCAGCACACCGAGCAGCGGCAGCAGCACCAGGAAATGGAAGAAGTAATAGAGGGTGCAGATGCGCCCCAGCGGCACCCAGAAGCCCAGCGGCTTGTGCGCGCCCACCACGCCCAGCGTCGCGGTCGCCAGCAGCCACACCCAGATCAGCTTGCGGAACACCGGGCGGAACCGCGCGCTGCGCACCCGGCAGGTGTCCAGCCAGGGCAGGAAGAACAGCACCAGGATGGAGCCGAACATGGTGCAGACCCCGCCGAGCTTGTTCGGCACCGAGCGCAGCATGGCGTAGAACGGCAGGAAGTACCATTCCGGCACGATGTCGGGCGGCGTCTGCAGCGGATTCGCCTTGATGAAATTGTTCGGGTCCGCCAGCAGATTGGGCATGAAGAACACCAGGAACGCCCAGACCGCGAGGAAGGCGCAGATGCCGACGCTGTCCTTCGAGGTATAGTAGGGGTGGAACGGCACCGTGTCCTGCGGCCCCTTCACGTCGATGCCGAGCGGGTTGTTCGACCCGGTGATGTGCAGCGCCCAGACATGCAGGAACACCACCGCGACGATCACGAACGGCAGCAGGTAGTGCAGGGCGAAGAACCGGTTGAGCGTCGGGTTGGAGACCGAGAACCCGCCCCACAGCAGGGTGACGATGGAATGGCCCACCACCGGGAAGGCGGAGAACAGGTTGGTGATGACGGTCGCACCCCAATACGACATCTGGCCCCAGGGCAGCACGTAGCCCATGAAGGCGGTGGCCATCATCAGCAGCAGGATGATGACGCCCAGGATCCACAGCAGCTCGCGCGGCGCCTTGTAGGAGCCGTAATACATGCCGCGGAAGATGTGGATGTAGGTGACGATGAAGAACATCGACGCGCCGTTCTGATGCACGTAGCGGATCAGCCAGCCGTAGTTCACATCGCGCATGATGTGCTGGACCGAGCTGAACGCCAGCGCCGTGTTCGGCTGGTAGTTCATCGCCAGGAAAATGCCGGTCGCCATCATGATCACCAGGGTGACCATCGCCAAGGCACCGAAGTTCCAGAAATAGTTGAAGTTCTTCGGGGTCGGGAAGGCCGCGTATTCCTTGTGCATCAGCGACGGGATCGGCAGTCGGGAGTCGATCCAGTTCAGCACCGGGTTCTCGAATTGGCTCTTGTGCAGTCCGGCCATGATGGGTCCTCGTGACGGAAGGCGCCGGCGTCAGCCGATGCGGGAAGCGGTTGGGCGGGAAGCGGTTGGGCGGGAAGCGATTGGACGGGAAGCGGAGGGGCGGGGAGCGGAGCGGCCGCGGCAGGCGGGCAGCGCGGCGGCGGCGGTGGCGAACGGCTCCGACATCGATCCCCTCGGTCTGGTTCGCCGGGCGGTTAGCACCGTTCGGGACGCAACGCGACCCCTCCGGCAACCCTCCGGACCCGACCCCAGCATCTTACGAAGCCGCCTTCGCCCGTGCAACACGCGGGCGGGGCGGGCTATACCGGCCGCCGCCCCGGGACCCCGCCGATGACCGACCGCCCCCCGCATGACGCGCTTCGCCCCCAGGCCGCTGCCTGGTTCGCGGCCTTGCGTGACCGGCTCTGCGCCGCCTTCACCGCGATCGAGGCCGAGGCCGGCTCGGACGCCCGCTTTCTCGCCACGCCCTGGCGCCGCCCCACCGCCGACGGCAGCGACGGCGGCGGCGGCGAGATGCGCCTGCTGCGCGGACGGGTGTTCGAGAAGCTGGGCGTCAACGTCTCCACCGTCAGCGGCAGCTTCGCCCCCGAGTTCCGCGCCCAGATCCCCGGCGCGGCCGAGGACCCGCGATTCTGGGCCAGCGGCATCAGCCTGGTCGCCCACATGGCCAACCCGAAGGTGCCGGCGGCGCATTTCAACACCCGGATGCTGGTCACCACCCAAGGCTGGTTCGGCGGCGGCGGAGACCTGACGCCCATGCGCCCGGAAACCGCCGAGTCGCGGGAAGATGCGAGCGCCTTCCACGCCGCCCTGCGGGACGCCTGCGACCGCCACGACCCGGACCACTACCCGCGCTTCAAGGCGTGGTGCGACCGCTATTTCTTCCTGCCCCACCGGGGCGAGCCGCGCGGCGCCGGCGGCATCTTCTTCGACCATCTGGCCGGGCCCGACCCGGCCGCCGATTTCGCCTTCGTCCGCGACGTGGGCGAGGCGTTCCTCGAGGTCTTCCCGCGCATCGTGCGGACCCGCATGGCCGCGCCCTTCACCCCGGAGGATCGCGAACACCAGCTGATCCGGCGCGGCCGTTACGTGGAATTCAACCTGCTCCATGACCGCGGCACCCTGTTCGGCCTGAAGACCGGGGGAAATATCGAGGCGATCCTGATGAGCCTGCCCCCCGAGGCGCGTTGGCCCTGACCGCGCGGCACCGCCAGGCGCTGGCCACGGCCGCCTCGGCGGCCCTGCACGCGGCGCTGCTGGGGCTGATCCTGGCCTGGGGGTTCTGGCGGCGGCCGGCGCGGCTGCTTGCGCCCACCCAGGGGCTGAAGGTCGCGCTGGTGCTGAAGGAAGCGCGCGGCCACGGGCACCAGCATCGGGCGGCGCGCCGGCCACCCCCGCCGCCGGCGCGCCCGGCGCCGCCACTCCCGCCGCTCCCGCCTCCGCCGCCGCCACGCCCGGCGCCGGCGCTGCCCACCCCGCCGCCGCCGGCCGCGCCGGCCCCGCCGCCCAGCCCGCCGGCGCCGCGCGGGCTGCAATTCAACCTCGGCGGCAACAATGCCGAGACCAACGCGATCGTCCACGGCAGCGCGGTGGTGCCGGCGCGGCCCGATGCGCGCTACCGCAATCTGGAACCGGTCTATCCCCGCGCCGCCGCCGCCCGCGGCGAGCAGGGCACGGTGACGCTACTGGTCCATGTCGGCCCCGACGGGCGGCCGACCGAGGTGGACATCGCCCGCAGCTCGGGCTTCCTGCTGCTGGACCGGGAGGCGCGGCGCGCGGTGCTGAAATGGCATTTCCTCCCCGCCCTGCGCCACGGGGTCGCGGTGCCGGCCGTGATGGCGCTGCGGGTCAATTTCAGTCTGCATTGATGCCATCCGCTCGGATGGCCTCACGGCAGGGTGAGGGTGATCGAGGGCGGGACCGCGCTGACCGCGACCGAGCCGCCGGCGTCGGTGACGAAGGCGGCGATCGCCGGCGCCTCGGCCGGCGGCAGGGCGCCGAGGCCGCGCCAGCACAGCACGAGCCGACCGTCGCGCGCCTCCCCCGACAGGGTCGCCGGGACGGCGGCGGCGCGCATCCCCAGCGCGAGGGCGAGCAGCACCGCCCGCAGCCCGGCCGGATCGGCCCGCGGCACCGGCAGGTCGGGCGGCAGGTCGGCGGTGAGCGGGGCCCGGCTGCCGGCGGCGGCGGCCAGCAGCGGCAGCAGGCGGGGCAGCGGCGCGGCCGGGTCGGTGGCGGCCAGGGCCTGCATCGCCACGGTGAGCGCGTGGGCCCGATCCAGCGCCCGGCGCAGCCGCAACAGACGCGCGCCGGCGGCCGGGTCCGCGGCGAGCCGCGGTTCCAACA
Source organism: Pseudomonadota bacterium (assembly GCA_021807785.1). Lineage (GTDB taxonomy): Bacteria > Pseudomonadota > Alphaproteobacteria > Acetobacterales > Acetobacteraceae > JAJZVS01. Next base: position 838 of record JAKBCO010000037.1, on the reverse strand, counting down.
GATCGAGCCCGCCGGTGAGCACCGCCAGGATGTTGTTGAGATCATGCGCGAGCGGACCGGGCAGTTCCCCGGCGAGGCGGGCGAGCCAGGCGGAAGGCGCCTCGGTCACGGCCGGCCGGCGCGATGGACGCCGCGCGGGTCCTCGGGCGGGTTGGTGGCGGGGGGGCCGAGCGGGCCCGGGCCGGCGGCGTGCCAGGCCCGCAGCGCCCAGGTGATGGTGGGGAAGGCGAGGTCGGACCAGGGGATGCGGTCATACGGGAACAAGGCGGCCTCCAGCGTCTCGTGGCCGGCGGCGAAATGCGGGGCGGCGGGGTCGGCGAAACGGGCGCGGTAGAGGATGTGCACCTGGCCGATGCGGGCGATGCTGAACAGCGCCAACATGCCTTCGAGAACGATGTCGGCCTCCGCCTCCTCGGCGGCTTCGCGGCGGGCGGCTTCCTCCACCGTCTCGCCGAGTTCCATGTAGCCGGCGGGCAGGGTCCAGAAGCCGAGGCGGGGTTCGATGGCGCGGCGGCAGAGCAGCACCCGATCGCCCGAAAGGATCAGCGCGCCGGCGACGATTTTCGGGTTTTCGTAGGCGATATGGCCGCAATCGGCGCAGATCTGGCGCGTGCGGGTGTCGCCTTCGGGGGTGGCGGTGACGAAGCGGGGCATCGGCGGAGGGTTGCGCCGGAGACGGCGGAGGGTCAACCGATTTGTGGGGGGGTTTGCGGGCGCGGCGCGGCGCGGTATAGGGCGCGCCCCGGTGCTGGTGGGGACTGGGGGCGCATAGCTCAGTTGGTAGAGCAGCTGACTCTTAATCAGCGGGTCCAAGGTTCGAGTCCTTGTGCGCCCACCA
>JAKBCO010000036.1 GCA_021807785.1 Pseudomonadota bacterium | reverse complement strand
TTCGCCCGCCGCCAGTCGCGCCAGCACCTCCGGCGTGCCGCGGCGCAGGCCGCGATTGACCACCGAGATCAGGGTGCCGTCATCGGCGCGCAGCGCGTAGCGCGCGACCAGCGCCGCGGTGCCGTCCGGGCGGATGATCTGCCAGTCCGCCCCGCCGTCCAGCACCGTGCCGGTCAGGCGCGGGCCGGTCACCGTGCCGCCCAGGATCGGGATGATCCGCCGTGCCCCGGTGCCGATCGGGCCGAGGATGCGCACCGGGCCGACGGTGACATGGGCGGTGAAGACATGCCGAAGCGGCGGTGGCGTGGCGCCATTCATGGCGAGGCCATCAGCCGCTCGCGCCGGGCGAGGCTTTCGGGCGGCCAGAAATCCCGCGCCCGGTAGTATTCCGCCACCGCCGGCACGCCTTCCGGCAGCACCACCCAGGGCAGCCTGGTCGAGGTGAAGATGTGGATATCGGGCGGCACCGCCTCGGCATGGTCCAGGGTGCCGACGCGCAGGAAGGCGATTTTCGCCCCCGCGCCGGCGTAATGGCTCCAGAGCGCGATCCGGCAGGCCGGGCAGCGGGCGATGCGCTGGCCCTTGCCGCTGGCCGACGGCGTGGCAACCCGTTCCGGCGAGCCGCAGAGCAGGGTCAGCCGGTCGGTCTCGATCATCGCGTTCAGCGCGAAGGCGGCGCCGCTCTCCCGCCGGCACCAGGTGCAGTGACAGCAATGCACGAACAGCGGCGCGGTTTGCATCGCGTAGCGGACGGCGCGGCAGGTGCAGCCGCCTTCCATCGGGAAGGGGGCGGTCATCCCACTTCCGGCAGGAGGTCTTCCTTTACCGGCAGCACCGCGCCCATCCAGGTCGCGTGTTTCGTGTGGTCGTCGCGCGGGCGGCCCGATTCCGGGTGCAGCAGGATGGTGAGCCCCATCCGGTTGAGCATCAGGAACGGGGCAAGGGTGGGGAAGAGGTCGGGCTTGAAGGCGATCTGGTACATCGCCTGCACATGCGGCCCGACCGGCACGTCGTGCCAGCGGCCCATGCGCGCGGCCGGGAATCGCCCTTCCACCCATTCGCGCAAGGTGGCGGCCACGGGCCTGGTCGCTGCGTCGTAATAGACATGGGCGTGGTATTCCGTGATGGCCGCGGGGTCGCGCGCGGGTTCGGTCATGTCTTCGCCTCCAGCTTCGCGCGCACCTCGCGCTTGGTCACCTTGCCATAGCCCGATTTCGGCAGCTCATCCCAGAACGCGAACCGCGCCGGCCATTTGTATTTCGCCAGCCTGCCGTCCAGATGCGCGAGGAGGTCCGCCTCGCCCACCGGCGCGCGCGTCACCAGCACCGCCACCCCTGCCTCGCCCCAGCGCGGATGCGGCATCCCCACCACGCAGGCTTCCGCCACCGCCGGATGCAGCAGCAGCGCCTCCTCGATCTCGCGCGGATAGACGTTCGATCCGCCGGAGATATACATGTCGGAGGCCCGGCCGGTGATATAGACCAGCCCGCGCGCGTCGATATGGCCCAGATCGCCGGTGTGGAACCAGCCGCCGGCAAACGCCTTCGCATCGGCCTCGGGGTTGTTCCAGTAGCCGGCATGGACGGCGCCGCCGCGCACGCAGATCTCCCCGGTCTCGCCCGGCGCCAGCGCGGCACCGTCGGCGGCCAGGATCGCCACCTCCATCCCGGTGCGGGGAACGCCGCAGCTGCCCACCGGCATCCGCGCATCGTCGGTGCTGTGCCAGTCGGGCGGCAGCACGGTGATGGCACCCGTCACCTCGCCCATGCCGTAATACTGCACCAGCACCGGGCCCAGTTTTTCCAGCGCGAAGGCCTGATCGGCGCGATACATCGGCGCCCCGGCATAGATCACGTAGCGCAACGACGAGTGGTCATGCGTATCCACCGCCGGATCGCGCGCCAGCATGGTCAGGATGGTCGGCACGGTGAACATGTTGCTCACGCGGTGCCGTTCGACGAGCGCCCAGGCCTCGGCGCAGTCGAGCTTCTCGCCCGCCATCAGCACCGTCGCCGCGCCGCGCGGCACCTGCACCAGGGCGTGGATTCCGGCGCCGTGCGAGAGCGGCGCCACCACCAGCGAGACGTCCCGCTCGGTCGTTGCGGGAATCAGGTCCGCCAGGTGGTTGTTGACGACGAAACCGAGCTGGCCATGGGTCAGTACCGAAGCCTTGGGCCGCCCGGTGGTGCCGGAGGTGTAGAAGAACCAGGCCGGATGATCGCGTCCCACCTCGGCCGCCGGCGCCGCCGGCCCGGACAGCGCGTCCCATTCCGCATCCAGGCTGAGCTCCACCCGCAGCGCCGGATTGGCGGCGCGGCAGGCGGCGCGGTGCTCGGGAAAGACCGGATCGAGGATATGCGCCGCCGCGCCGGAGGACTCCGCCAGATACGCAACCTCCGGCGGGGTCAGGCGGTAATTGGTCGGCACCCACACCGCGCCGACGTGCCAGCAGGCCCAGAGCGTCTCCATCTGCGCGACCGAATTGCGCGCATGGACCAGCACCCGGTCGCCGGGCCGGATGCCGCGCGCGCGCAAGCCGCCCGCCGCTTCCCGCGCCCGGGCGGCGAAGGCGGCCCAGGTGACCACCCGCTCGCCGCGGATGAAGGCCGCCCGGTCGGGAAACCGCGCCGCCGTCTGGTCCAGCAGGACCGCGAGATTGGCGGTCGGGATCAGCGCAGCGGCTCCAGGATCGAGACGTAATTGGCCACCGCCGCCCCGCCCATGTTGAAGACGCCGCCCAGATCGGCCTTCGGCAGCTGCATCGCCCCCGCCTGGCCGGTGAGCTGCATTGCGGTGATCGCGTGCATGGAAACGCCGGTGGCGCCGATCGGGTGGCCCTTCGCCTTCAGCCCGCCGGAGGGGTTGACCGGCAGTCGCCCGTCCTTGGCGGTCCAGCCTTCCAGCACCGCGCGCGCGCCCTGGCCCGGCGCGGTCAGGCCCATCGCCTCGTATTCCAGCAGTTCGGCGATGGTGAAGCAGTCATGCGATTCGACGAAGGACAGGTCGGACAGCTGCCGCCCGGCCGCGTCCAGCGCGCGCTTCCAGGCCTCGGCCGCGCCCTCGAAGCGGGTGATGTCGCGCGCGGCGATGGGCAGATAGTCGTTCACCTGCACGGCGGCGCGGAAGCGCACCGCCTTGCCCATGGCGCGCGCGGTGTCCTCGTCGGTCAGCACCAGCGCGGCGGCGCCGTCGGAGACCAGCGAGCAATCGGTGCGCTTCAAGGGCGGTGCGACATAGGGGTTCTTCTCGCTCACGGTGCGGCAGAACGCGAAGCCGAGATCCTTACGCATCTGCGCGTAGGGGTTGTCCACGCCGTTCTTGTGGTTCTTGGCCGCGATCGCGGCCAGGGCGTCCGATTGGTCGCCCCATTGCTGGAAATACCGCTCGGCGATGCGTCCGAATACACCGGCGAAGCCGGCCGGGATGTCCGCTTCCTGTTTGCGATAGGACGCCTTCAGCAGGATATCGCCCACCTCCGCCCCGGGCGTGGCGGTCATCTTCTCCACCCCGATCACCAGCGCGAAGCGCCCGCGCCCGGCCAGCAGGAAATCCCGGGCGCCATGGACGGCGGCGGAGCCGGAGGCGCAGGCGTTCTCGAACCGCGTCGCCGGCTTGAAGCGCAGTTCCGGCACATGCTGCAGGACCAGCGAGGCCGGAAAATCCTGGGCCTGGAACCCGTTGTTGAAGAGGCTGACGAAGCTCGCGTCGATTTCCTCCGGCGCGACCCCGGCATCGGCGATGGCCGCCCCGGCGACCCGCCCGATCAGGCTTTCCACATCCGGGTCATCGAGCTTGCCGAACGGCGAGTGGGCCCAGCCCACGATGCAGGCTTCGGTCATGGCGTGCTCCTCCGGGCCATTCCCTGCCAGTCTATCGCCGGGTCGGGACCGGGAGAAGCCCGCCTTGATCCAGATCAGCCGCGCCCGCCGCCGGCCACCCTATATGTCGCGCATGGATATGCCCGTCCCGATCTCCGGTTCCACCGACGCCGCGGCGCCGCTCGACAACCTGGTTCATGCCGCCGAAGGCCGGCTGACCCATGGCCTTTCGTCGACCGCCCTCGGTCTGGCCTGGCAGGACTGGGCCACGCATCTCGCCAACAGCCCGTTCCGCCGGCTGGCGCTGGCCCGCGACGCGCTGCAGCAGGCCCGCCGCTTCGCCGAGGTGGCGCTGACCGGCACCCGGGCGATCGCCGCGCCGCCGGGCGATCATCGCTTCGCGGCACCCGGCTGGGACCACCCGCCGTTCCTGCTGGCCGAGCAAGCCTTCCTGCTGGCCCAGCAATGGTGGGAGCAGGCTGCCGCCGGCGCCGAGGGTACCGCGCGCGCCAATGCCCGCATCGTCGGGTTCATGGCCCGGCAATGGCTCGACCTGCTCTCGCCGTCCAACCTGCCCTGGCTGAACCCCGAGGTCATCGCGGCGACGGTGGAGAGCGGCGGGCGCAACCTGCTGGCCGGCAGCGCCAACGCGCTGCACGATCTGCACCGGCTGCTGTCGGGGCGGCCGGATGGCGCGGCGTTCCGCGTCGGACGCGACATCGCCGCCACGCCCGGCAAGGTGGTGCTGCGCAACCGGCTGATCGAGCTGATCCAGTACAGCCCCGCCACCGCGACGGTGCGTCCCGAGCCGGTGCTGATCGTGCCGGCCTGGATCATGAAATACTATATTCTCGACCTGTCGGCGCAGGACTCGCTGATCCGCTGGCTGGTGGCGCAGGGCTACACGGTGTTCGCCATCTCCTGGCACAACCCCACCGAGGCCGACCGCGACCTGAGCCTCGAGGATTACCGCGAACGCGGCGTGATGGCGGCCATCGCGGCGGCGCTCGCCATCACCGGGGCGCCGCGGCTGCATGCCACCGGCTATTGCCTGGGCGGCACCCTGCTCGCCATCGCCGCCGCGGCCATGGGCCGCGTGGGCGATGACCGGCTGGCGTCGGTGACCTTGTTCGCGGCGCAGACCGATTTCACCGAAGCCGGCGAGCTGCAACTGTTCATCACCGAGGACCAGCTGGATTTCCTCGACGATCTGATGGCCGCGCAAGGCTATCTGGACAGCCGGCAGATGGCCGGCGCGTTCCAGATGCTGCGCGCCAACGACCTGATCTGGTCGCGCGCGGTGCGCGCCTATCTGCTGGGAGAGGCCGAGCACCCGTCCGACCTGATGGCCTGGAACGAGGACGGCACCCGGATGCCGGCACGGATGCACAGCGAGTATCTGCACCGGCTGTTTCTCGACAACGATCTGGCCGAAGCCCGCTTCCCGGCCGGCGGCGCGCCGGTCTCGCTGGCCGATATCCGGGCGCCCTTCTTCGTGGTCGGCACGGAGACGGATCACATTGCCCCCTGGCGCTCGGTCTATAAGCTGCATCTGCTGAACGAGGGCGATCTGACGTTCGTGCTGACCGCCGGCGGGCATAATGCGGGGGTGGTGAGCGAACCCGGGCACCCGCATCGGCACTACCGCATCCTCCGCCGCGCGCCGGGCGACCGCTACCGCGACCCGGAGGCGTGGATGGCGGCGGCGGCGATGCATGATGGCTCGTGGTGGCCGGAATGGGTCCGATTCCTGGATCGGGCGTCCGGCCCGCCCGGCCCGCCGCCGCCGCTGGGCAATGCCGCGTTTCCCGCCGCCGAGGCCGCGCCCGGGCGCTATGTCCATGAACGCTGATCCCGCGAGCGACGATCCCGCGCCGGCCGATCACCCGCGCCACGCCTGGTTCGCGGCCCTGCTGGCCCGCGCCACCACCGGCCCGGCCTTGCCCACCGCGGTCGCGCACCCGTGCGAGGCACATGCGCTGGCCGCGGTGGTGGAAGCGGCCGAGGCCGGGCTGATCGTCCCCATCCTGGTCGGACCGGAAACGCGCATCCTGCGCGCCGCCGCCGAGGCCGGGGTGGACATCGCCCCCTATCGGCTGGTTCCGGCCCCGCACAGCCACGCCGCCGCCGCCGCCGCGGTCGCGCTGGTGCGCGCGGCGGAGGCACGGCTGCTGATGAAAGGCTCGCTCCACACCGACGAATTGCTGCACGAGGTGCTGGCCGCCGGCACCGGGCTGCGCACCGAACGCCAGATCAGCCATGTCTATCTGATGGACGTGCCGACCTATCCGCGCCCGCTGCTGATCACCGACGCGGCGGTGAACATCGCGCCCGATCTGCTGACCAAGCGCGACATCGTGCAGAATGCCATCGATCTGGCGCACGCGATGGGCAACCCGACGCCGAACGTGGCGATCCTGTCGGCGGTGGAGATTGTGACGCCGCGCATTCCCTCGACGATCGACGCGGCGGCGCTGTGCAAGATGGCCGATCGCGGCCAGATCACCGGCGGCGTGCTGGACGGACCGCTGGCGTTCGACAACGCCATCAGCGCGGCGGCGGCGGCGGAGAAGGGCATCGTCTCGCCGGTGGCGGGGCATGCCGACATCCTGGTGGTGCCGGATCTGGAAGCGGGCAACATGCTGGCCAAGCAGCTCACGTTCCTGGCCGGCGCCGACGCGGCCGGGGTGGTGGTCGGCGCGCGGGCGCCGATCATCCTGACCAGCCGGGCGGATTCGGAGCGCACGCGCATCGCCTCCTGCGCGGTGGCGGTGCTGCTGGCGCGGGGGTGATACGGTCGGCCCCTTCGGCCGACCGTATCGCGCGCAGGGTTGGCGTGGCGGTTGCGGGCGAAATCAAGACCATGCCGGCGGCGCGCCGTCCAAGCGACGAGTCATCGAGTAGCACCGCCGGCATGAGCCGATCAGTAGCCGATCAGCAGCCGCCGCAGATAGGCCCGTTCCAGGGCCGGGCGATCGGGGTCGGCCTCGCGCCGGCGGAGGATGGTTTCGATCGCGCGGGTCTGCTGCTGCCCGGGGTTGATGGGCAGCCCGAGCCTCGCCATCGGGTCCGCGGTGGCGCCGGGCAGCAGGCTGCCCAGGCCCGGCAGCGCCATCGCCGCCGCGTGCCCGGCCTCCGCCATCGCTTGCCCCAGCGCTTGCCCGCCCTGCTGCAACGCGGCCACCGCACGGCGCTCGGCGGCCTCGGCGGCGGCGTCGTGGTTGGCGGCAAGCGCGGCGGCGGCGGCCCGCATGGCGGCGCGCGCCTTGGTCAGCGCGGCCATCACCGCGCTTTCGTCGGTATGGGCACGCAAGGTGCCGGCCTGGGTGCGCAGGCCGAGCTGGTCGGTGCGGTCGCGGGCCCGGGCGGCGCTCCCCGGCGCCGGGCCGGCTGGCGCGACGAGCGGGGCGGGGACGGTCGCGGCGACCGCGGCAGCGTCCAGCCGGCGATGGGCGCGGTTGAGCAGCCTTGTCTCCCCGGCCAGCAGGTGGCGCAATCCGGCCTGGGTGTGGGCCGCGCGTTGCAGGGCGGCGAGGTCGTGCCGCGCCGCCGCCAGGGCCTGCGCGGAATCCTGCAACTGGTCGGCCAGTTGATCCAGCGCGGCCAGGGCGGCGGCAACGCGACCCATGGCGTTCTGCTGGGCCCGCGCGCTCGCCTCGCGGGTCAGCGCCGCCGCTTCGCGCGCCAGCGCCCGGGCCAGGGCGCGCGCTTGAGCCGGGTCGAGGCCGGAGCGGCTCAGCCTGGCCGCCAGCGCCGCCGCGCGCGCGGCCAGGGCCCGGCGCAAGGCGGCGAGCGCGCGGACCAGCGCGGCTCGGTTGGCCGCGCTGGGGTCGGCCTGGGCCTGGCGCGCCGCCGAGTCGGCCGCGCGCCGTGCGGCGGCGAGGCGGCGGGCGCTGGCGGAGCGGGCCTGGTCCTCCAAACTCAGCGCGACCCGCCACAGGCTGGCCTGGATGCGGGAGAGCGGGGTGGCGCCGTCCAGCCGGGCCGCGTCGGCGTGGATTTCCAAGAGGTCCCCGTAGGCGGTGCCGAAGGCGGGGCCGGGCAGCGCCCGCAGCGCGGCAGCCGCCGCCGGACGCGCGGCAGGGTGCAGCGCCAGCATCCGGCGTAGCGCGACCAGGCGCCGCGCCAGCGGGTTGCGGAAATGCCGGGCCGGCAGCACGAACTGCGCCGGCCTGCCGCGCCCGGTCAGCCCGGCGCCGTTGCGCGCCGTCAGCCAGGCGCGCACGGCGAGCCCGGCCCAGGGATCGGCGGTCAGATCGCGCCTGCTGGAGCCGGATTGGGTGACGCCAGCCGCGCTCCGGCGCGGCTTCGGTGGGTGCAGGATCAGGCGCCGCGGCCGGGCGGCGGGTCTCCCCACCAGGGCCAGCCGCACCGCCAGCGCGGTGACGCCGTAGGCATCCCGCGCTTGCCAGGCAAACCGGGTGAGGCGCGGGTCGGCTGGCAGCGCGCCGGGCGGGGCGGTGAACGCGACCAGCGGCGGCGTGGCCGGAACCACCCGCAGGTCCCAATGCCCGAACGCGCCGAGGCGCAGCGTGCCGCCACGCGTCAGCACCTGGCGCACGCGCAGGCCCTCCGCGTCCGGCCGGGAGGCGGGAAGGCGCTGGCCGGCCAGGGTCGGGGTCGGCGGCGTGCGCGCTCCGGCGACGGTGATCCGCAACACCGACCCGGCCGGCACCGGCGGAGCGGGATGACCGGGGCGCAGGATGACCGGCGGGCGGGCGGTGTAGGCGGGGGGCGCGATCCAGGCGGTGACGGTGGCACCCGGTGGGGCGGCGGCGTGTGGCCATGTCAGGGCGGCTTCCAGCCGCGCCGGGCCGTCCGCGCCGGCGATGACGGCCGCCGCGACCAGCCCCACCGCCAGCAGCCCGCCCAGGCCGAAGCGGTCGGCGCGGCCGGGATGCGGCCAGGGCACCGCCAGCGCCCCCAGCACCGCCGCCGCGCGGGCCTGATGCGCGCGCCAGAGCGGGTCGGCCGGGTTGGCGTCGGCGGGGCGGTCGGTCAGCACGGCGAGCGGGGCGTGGCGCAGGCCGGCGACGGCTTCCAGCCGGCGGGCGGCGGCGTCGGGCCCCGGCCAGCGCCACCGATGCAGCCCGCGCCGGAACAGCACCGCCGATGCCGCCGCCAGGGCCGCCAGCAGCAAGGCATGGGCGGGCGGCGGCAGCGCGGCGATCAGGCCCAGCAGCGCCAGGATGGCGAACAGCGCGATCAGCCCGGCCGGCGGGGCCAGCGCCGGCCACAGGCTCTCCCAGGCCAGCACCGCCCGGGCGAGGCGAAGCCGCCGGCGCAGCGCCGCCGGTGCGGTCATGGCGGCAGGTCGGGTACGGACTCGTCGCGCCACAGCGCCTCCGGCGCCGGGCGGCGGCGGATCAGCTGGAACGGAGCATTGCCCAGCCCCACCATCACCTCGGCCGCCGGCGGGCGCGCGTTGTAGGCGGAACTCATCACCGCGCCATAGGCCCCGGCGTCCAGGATCGCCACCAGCGCACCTGGGGAAAGCGCCGGCAGGGCGCGGTCGCGGGCGAAGGTATCGCCGGACTCGCAGACCGGGCCGACCACGTCGGCGGGGCTGGCGGCGGCGACCAGGTCGGCGGCGGCCACCGGCACGATGCCGTGCCAGGCGTCATACATCGCCGGGCGGACCAGATCGTTCATGCCGGCATCCAGCACCACGAAGCGCTGCCCGCCGGCTTGCTTCACCAGCGTGACGGTGCTCAGCAGCAGCCCGGCCGGGCCCACCAGCCAGCGCCCGGGCTCGACCATCACCGTCACGTCGAGCCCGGCGAACGATGCGGCCAAGGCGCCGGCCCAGCCCTCCGGCCCCGCCACCGGTTCGTTGCGATAGCCGATGGCGAGGCCGCCGCCGCAATCCACGCTGCGCACCGTGTGGCCGGCGACGCGCAGATCGCGCACCAGGGCGGCGATGCGCGCGTAGGCGGCGCGGAATGGGGCGAGGCTGCCGATCTGGCTGCCGATATGCACCGCCAGCCCGACCGGCTCGACCCCGGGCGTGGCGGCGGCGCGGGCATAGAGCGCGACCGCGTCGGCGAAGGCGATGCCGAACTTGTCGCGGGCGCGGCCGGTGCTGATCTTGGCATGGGTGCCGGCGTCGACATCCGGGTTCACCCGCAGCGCCACCCGTGCCGTGCGCCCGGTGGCGGCGGCGGCGGCGGCGAGCAGTTCCAGCTCCTCGGCGCTTTCCAGGTTGATCTGGGCGATGCCGGCAACCAGCGCGGCGCGCAGTTCGGCCGGGGTCTTGCCGACGCCGGAGAACACCGTCCGCCCGGGCGGGATGCCGGCGGCGGCGGCGCGCGCGATCTCGCCGCCGGAGACCACGTCGGCGCCCGCGCCCTCGGCCCCGAGCAGACGCAGGATCGCCAGCCGATCATTGGCCTTGACCGCGAAATGCACCTGGGCGGCGAGGCCGGCCGCGGCCAGCGCGGCGGTGAGCGCCCGGTAGCGGGCCCGCAAGGTGCGCGCGCCATAGACCCAGACCGGCGTGCCGATGGCGGCGGCGATCGCGGCCAGGGGCGTGCCTTCGGCCAGCAGCCCGTCACGGGCGTGGCGCGACAGCATCGGGCGGGCGGCGATCAGCTCGGCCGCGTCGGGGTCGGGGGTGCTGAGGTCGGGGGCGTCCATCGGCGCAGTGTAGCGGAACCGCGCCGGCTTGCCCCCCTATTCCGCCGCCACCAGCTGCCCCTGATCGAGCACCAGCGCCGGAGCCGGGTGGCGGGCCACCAGCGGCTCGTTATGGGTGGCGACGATCACCGTGGTGCCCAGCCGGTTCAGCTCCCGCAGCAGATGCATCAGCCGTTGCGCCTGGCCATCGTCCAGGTTGCCCGTCGGCTCGTCGGCCAGCAGCAGCTCGGGGCGCACGATCACCGCCCGCGCGATCGCCACCCGCTGCTGCTCGCCGCCGGAGAGTTCGGGCGGCAGCGCGTCCTCCGCCCCGGCGAGGCCGACCCAGCGCAGCATCTCGGTCACGTCGGCGCGGATCTGGCCCTCGCCGCGCCCGTCCAGCCGCAGCGGCAGCGCCACGTTGTCGAAGGCAGACAGATGATCGAGCAGGCGGAAATCCTGGAACACCACGCCGATGCGCCGGCGCAGCGCCGCCAGCCGGTCGCGCGGGGCGGAGCCGATATCGGTGCCCAGCACCGACAGCCGCCCGGCGGTGGGGCGCACCGCCAGATACATCAGCCGCAGCAGGCTGGTCTTGCCCGCCCCCGACGGCCCCAGCAGCCAGCGGAACGCGCCGGGCGGGACCGAGGCGGTGATGTCGCGCAGCACCTCCGGCCCGGCCCGGCCGGCATGGGGGTAGTGCAGCCCGACCGATTCGAATCGCAACATCGGGGCGATGTAGCAGATTCGCGCCGGCTACGCGGCGCGGCGGCCCCGTTCGGCGCGGCGGCGCTCGATACCGCCCAGCGTCGCCCACATCGCATCCGGCAGCAGTGGCATCCCCGCTTCCAGCACCCCCATCAGGCGGGTGGCCTCGGCGGCGGCGGCGCTGTCGGTCGCCGCGCCCAGCTCCTCGATGGTCTCGGAGAAGCCGACCGCGCCGAACAGATCGGCGAGGCCCTTCAAATCGTCGCAGATGCGCAGGATCGCCGCGGTCTCGAAGCCCGCCACCAGCTCGGCGAGGCGCACCGTCTTGCCGGCCGCCTCGTCGAGGAACTCCTGCACGCAGGCGCGGGTGCGTTCGAGGCCGATCTCGCCCACCATCGCTTCCAGGAACGGTTCCGACACCTGCGCCACCGGCGAGGCCCCGGCGGCGGGCGACAGTCCCTCGGGCAGCGCCGAGCCGCGCGGGGAGCTGGCGATCCAGCCGCGCAGCCGCTGCGCCAGCTGGTCCAGGTCGGTGGGCTTGCCCAGCACCGCGGTGATCCCGGCGGCGCGGCATTCCGCCTCGGTGCCCTCGCCGGCCCGCGCGGTCAGCGCGATCAGCGGGATGACGCTGGCGCGGCCGGGCAGGGCGCGGATGCGCCGTGCGGTTTCGATGCCGTCGATGCCGGGCAGCATCAGGTCCAGCAGCACCGCGTCCAGCCCGTCATGCTCGGCCATGCGCAGCGCTTCCTCGCCGGCGGCGGCGGGGAAGACGGTGAAGCCATGGCGGGCCAGGGCGGCGCCGATCAGGGCGCGGTTGGTGGCGTCGTCCTCCACCACCAGCACCCGCCCGCCGCCGCCGCCGGTGGCGCCCGCGGGCAGCAGGGCCGACAGCGCCGGCTGCTCGGCCAGCAGCCGCGCCACCTGGTTGGTCACCTCGCCGGCGCTGGCGCCGCGCCGCACGGCCGCGTCCAGCCCTTCGGGGCGGATTCCGCCCTCGTCCACCAGCCCCACCAGCGCCACCGTGCGGCCGAAGCCGGAGCCGCGCAGCCGCAGGCAGAACGCCTCCGGCGCCATCCCGCACAGCGCGAGGTCCAGCACCACCACGTCCAGCACGCCCGAGCGCGCCACCGCCCGCTCCGCCAGGGCGAGGCCGACATAGCCGTCGGGGGCGGATTCCACCGCGAAGCCGAGCGCTTCCAGCCGCACCGCCAGCGCGCCCCGCTGCGCCTCCGGCAGGCCGACGATCAGCGCGGCGCGGCCGGCGAAGGCGTGGCGGCGGGCATCATCGGGGATGCGTTCGGCCGGGCAGGTCAGGGCGAAACGCGCGCCCTGGCCGGGGCTGCTTTCCAACGTCAGCGCGCCGCCCATCGCCCCGGCGGCGTCGCGGCAGAGCGCCAGCCCGAGCCCGAGGCCGGGGACGCGATCATCGGCGCGCTCGTTGCGGAGGAAGATGCGTTCGTGGTCGGCAGCCGCGATGCCGGGGCCGGTGTCGCTCACGCTGATGCGCAGCCCCATCCCGTCGGGCTCGGCCGTCGCTTCCAGGGTCACCTCGCCCTCGGTGGTGCGGGTGATCGCGTTGGCGAGCAGATTGACCACGACCTGGCGTAGCCGCGCCGCGTCCACCGACCAATCCCCGCCCAGGGCGGGGTCGATCCGCAGCGCGAGGCCGATGCCCCGCTGCGCCGCCTCGGCGTTGAACAGGCTGGCCGCGCCCTGCAACAGCTCGGTGAGATCGGCGGCCTCGATCGCGGTGCCGCCGCCGCCGGCGATCGCGAGCAGGCCGTTGAGCAGCGCCAGCAGCGCGGTGGCGCTGGCGCGCAGCTGTTCCACCCAGCGGCGCGGCTCGTCCTCCAGCGCCCCGTCCAGCAGCAGATCGCAGATCCCGAGCACGCTCTGCATCGGCGTGCGCATGTCATGGCCGATCGCGGCGAGCGCGGTTTCCTGCTCGCGCTTGGTGGCGGCCAGCGCCCGGCGGGCTTCGGCCAGCGCGGTCTCGGCGGCCTCGGCCCGATCGGGCAGGGCCGGCGGTGGCGCGACGGCAGGGGCCGGCATCGCGGGGACCGGCGCTGCCGCCGACGCCGGGGCGGGCCGCCTCGGGGCGGCCGGGCGGCGCAGCAGCAGCACGCCGAACACCGCCCAGAGAGCCAGGAACTCGAGCCCCGCGCCGGCGACCCCGCCGCGCAGCAGGGGCCAATAGACCGCCCAGGCGGCGGTACGCGACATTTCCGCCGCCAGCCCGGCGGCGGCGCCATGCAGCGGTACCGCCACGGTCAGCCGGGCAGGAACGGCGCGCAGCGCGAAGCGGGCCAGCATCTCCGCCGGCACCGACCGCCAGCCGGACGGGCCGGTTTCGCCGGCACGGGACGCGGCGGCGGCCAGGATCGCCCCGTCCGGGGTCCGCAGGCGCAGCCGCGCGCCTTGGCTCAGCGGGGCGCGCGCGAGCAGCTGCGTGCCCCAGCCCGGGACCGCGAGCCCCCCCACCACGCCCACCACCGCGCCCGCGGTGTTGCGGACCGGATAGGTCAGGATCGTCATCGTGCCGTCATGCGACCAGCCCGGCGCGGCCAGCGCCAACCCGACCTGTCCGTCCGGGGCCGCGATCGCCCGCTGGAACCAGCCGCGGGCCGCAAGGTCCGGCACCGTTCCCGGCAGCGGCTCGGAGGCGGCGGTGAGCGTGCCGGTGGCGGTGGCGGCGAACACCTCGCGCAGGCCCGGCAGGGCGATCTGCATGTGCAGCAGCCGGGCGGTCAGCGCCAACCGGTCGCCGCGCAGATCCGCGGCGGTGATTCGGCCGGCCCGGTCGGAAAATCGGTCCAGCGCCGCATCGGCGGCCCGGGCCGCGGTGGTGGCCGAGGTTTCGAGCCCGGCGCGTGCCAGCCGCGCCACCGACTGGCCCGTCTCCACCAGGTGCCGCGCCAACAGGCCCGCCATCACGACGGTAAGCACGGCGAAGGTCGCCCCGCGCAGGCCGGCTCGCATCACATGGCCCGCGCGTGACGAGGGGGAGGGGGACATCGGAGGATTCGCCTGAGCTCGGAGATCGGATGCGGCATCAGTAGTCCGGGGAGCGTTACAACCATGTTTCTGCCAGACCGCTTCCAGCATGACGCCGGCCTCGTCCGGTGTCCGTCACGCCCCGAACACATTCCCGCGAGCCTGACGGGAAAAAGGGGCGGCACCGGGCGTGCCATGACGAACCTGGGGAAGTTCGCGCGCCGGGTTTTGGCCTTGCGGCCTGGACATGCCCGGCACGACCCGGTGCCGACAGGGCGGCGGTCGCCCGAGGGGCGAGACGACCGCGCCGCTGCTCGACCTGGCCAGGAAGCTCCGAGGGGGAAGACTTCCTGTTGAGGAAAGCCAGTGTCCCGTAGGGGAGCGGGACGAGCAGAGTGGTATCGCCCTCGCGCGGCATTGCATACAGGAAGCTGTGGCGGGGGAATCTGGCGGAATCCCGGGGTGGCGGGTCGGGGAAAATCCCCGGGGCTTTCCTGGAAATTCCTGTTTTGTTCTGGATTTGGTCAGGAAATCAGCCTGCCTTGCCGAGTCCGCGCAGGGTGGCGCTGGCCCGGATGGTGCCTTCGGGCGCGCTGTCGGGGATGGTCAGGCGATAGGGGCCGATCCGCAGCACGGAGCCCGGTTCCAGCCGCGCGGTGCCGGCGATGCGCGCATTGTCGATGAAGGTGCCGTTGGTGGAATTGAGGTCGGTCACCAGCACCGCGCCGTCGGCGACTTCCAGCCGGCAATGCGCGCGCGAGACCTGGGCCGAGGGCAGCATCAACCCCGCCCCGGGAGCGCGGCCGATCACCAGCGGCTCCTCCCCCAGCTCGATCCGCGGCGGCGGATCGCCCGGGCCGGTAATCACCAGTGCCGCCGCGCGTTCGGCGATGTCGGGCAGCACGATATGCGCGAGGCCGGTGCCATCCTCCGCCCCGGCGCGGCGCGACAGCGCCTCCGCCCGGCCAGCCAGCGCGGTGGCCGAGCGGGAGAGCACGGCGGCGTAGGGAGCCTCGGCCGCCACCGCCAGCCCGACCCGCAGCGCCCGGCCCGGACGACGCTCGATCAGCCCGATCCGCATGAGATAGGCCAGGTGATCGCGGGTGGTCTGGAAGTTCTGCTTGATCGCGCCCAGCAGCGCGGCGGCCATCTGGTCGGCCAGCAGCCCGTCTTCCTCCTCCGCGCCGGCCGGGCGGGGGGCGGCGAATTTCTGCTCGAGCGCCATCAGCAGCAGGGTGCTGTGGGAGACCGACAGCAGATGCCGCCGCGCATCGATGCGCCGGGCGCGGGAGAGATTGGTGACCTCGAACAGCTGTTCGGCGCCGGCGAGCCAGGTCTCCTGCGCGGCCTCCACCGCCTCCAGCAGTGCGGTCCGGTTGGGCGCGTCGATCGCCACCGCGGTGGTCGCGCGCAGCCCCGCCAGCGCCGCGCCGAGGGTCAGCAGCCGCACGCCGATATCGCGCAGATAGACATCATACTGGTTCAACAGCGCGGCGCTGGGCACCACCACGGTGCGCGCGGTGAGCGGGGCGTCGGCCGGATCCAGCGCGCAGAGGCCGAGACCGCGCAACTCCCCGATCCGCTCGCGCACCGTTGCGTCATCGAGCAGGAATACCTGCTTCACCAGGCCGTAGAGCTCGCCGAGCGCCGCGCCGGTGCGCGCACGCACCGCGAGGTGACTGGTCAGATGCCACTGCGCGCGACGGTGCAGCGCCGGAAAATGGCGTAGCCAGATCTCCTGGCTGGCGGTCAGGAATCGGACGGTCTCACGCTCTGTCAGCACCGGAACCTCGCGGTGGGGAAGGCGGGATGGCCCGGGCCGACACGCCTCAGGGCCGGGGGCGGGATACCCACCGGCCTCGCGGCCGCGATCGGCTTCGGCCCAGCCGCGAATCCTATAGCCCGTTCCCGGGGCGGACCGGAAGCGCCGGGCGGCTCGCCCTTTTCTTTCGCCCGGGGGGCGGCTACAACGCGCTTCTACGTCCGCGTAGCTCAGCAGGATAGAGCACAGGATTCCTTGTTGCAGAACTGGGCGCGGCGGTTGGAAACTCCGCCGTGGATCCGCTCAAAGTCGGGGAACGCCGGGGCCCGCTCGGGTCCGGCCGATCCCGAGCCAAGCCCCGTCATGCCGGGGACGGTGTAGAGACTGGACGGGCGGCACCTGTCGGCCCTGGGCGCGTCGCGCCGGGGGCAAAGGGTGAAGGGACAGTCCAGCCCACGAACGGCACCTTGGGTGGTGCCGGCGGCGTAAGCCGTGGTGGGATGAATCCTGGGGTCGTGGGTTCGAATCCCGCCGCGGACACCATCGTCCGGCTGAACCGGTGCCGCCGTCTCCGCGGTCGGCAATCCCCCCGGCCAACGCCGCGCCGACTGCCGAGCGATCACGCCGCCGCCGCCAACCCGGCACCCGCCAGCTCGGACGCCGCAAACCCCTCGAACACCAGCAGCTGCCACAACGCCAGGCTGTGATCGAATGCGCCGGAGTCGTGTTCGTCCAGCAGCCGTGCCACCGCCTCCATCCGCAAGAGCCCGGTATCGCCCAGCACCGGCCCCAGGAGCCGCGCCCGCACCCGCCCCGTCTCGCGGCGGAACAGCCCGCCCAGCGACATCGCGAACCCCTGCTTGGGCCGATAGAGCACCTCCCGCGGCAACAGCGGCTCCAGCGCCCGCTTGAGCAGATATTTTCCGTCCCCCCGACGCAACTTCAGCGCCGCCGGCAAGGACAGTCCCCACTCCACCAGCCGATGGTCCAGGAACGGCGCCCGCACCTCGAGGCTGTTGGCCATCGAGGCCCGATCCACCTTGGTCAGCATCCCGCCGGCCAGCCACAGCGCGAGGTCCACATACTGCGCCTGCGCCAGCGGCTCCTCGGTGCCCGACTCCGCCATCAGCGCGCCCACCCGCGCCGCCGGATCATACCCGTCCAGCGCGGCGGCCAGCGCGGGGGCGAACAGCGCCGCCCGCGCCTCGTCCTGCACCCGCGCCAGGGTGCGGTAATACCCGAGCGCGCTGTCCAGGCTGAGCTCGGTCAGGGTATGGCGCGCGCGCAACCAGCGCGGCGCCCGATCCAGCTTGGGATAGAGCGCGGCCAGCCGCCCCACCACCCCGCGCCGCACCGCGCCGGGCAGCACCGAGCGCGCGCCCTCCACCAGCACATGCCAGCGATGGCGGCGGTAGCCCGCGAAGACCTCGTCCCCGCCGTCGCCCGAGAGCGCCACCGTCGCGTGCCGGCGTGCCAGCGCCGCGACGCGATAGGTGGGTACCGCCGACTGGTCGCCGAAGGGCTCGCCGAAAATCCGCCCCTGCGCGCGCGCCGCATCGATGAAATCCACCGCCTCGGCGGCCTCCACATGGGCGGTGGTGCGGTAGCGCGCGGCCACCATCGCGGCGTAGGGCGTCTCGTCCTCCGCGCCGGGAAAGCCGATGGTGAAACTGTCGATGCCCGCCCGCAGCCCGGCCGCCATCGCCACCACCGCCGAGGAATCCACCCCGCCGGAGAGGAACGCCCCCAGCGGCACATCGGCCACCAGCCGCGCCGCGGTGGCCTGCCGCAGCTGCGCGCGCAACGCCTCCGCCGCCGCCGCCTCCTCTAGCACCAGCCGGCCCACCGTGGGGCGCCAGTAGCGCTCCGGCGCCGCCATCCCGCCGCCGCGCCGGAGCCGCAGCACATGCCCCGGCGCCAGCTTGAAGACATCGCGGTAGATGGTGCCCGGATCGGGCACGAAGCCGTAGGCGAAGAAATCCGCCACCGCCGGCGGCGAAACCTCCCGCCCCACCCCCTCCACCCGGCGCAGCGCCGCCAGCTCGGAGGCGAAGACGAACCGCCCATCCGCCGTCACCGCATGGAACAGCGGCTTCTTGCCCAGTCGATCGCGGGCCAGGAACAACTCGCCCCGGCGCCCATCCCACAGCGCGAAGGCGAACATCCCGTCGAGCTCGGCGACACAGCCGGGGCCCCAGACCGACCAGGCGTGCAAAATCGTCTCGGTGTCGCAATTCGTGCGAAAGACACACCCCGCCGCCTCCAGCCGCGGACGCAGGGCCTGGAAATTGTAGATCATGCCGTTGAAAACGATGGCCACGGCGCCATCGGCGGAAAACATCGGCTGCGCACCCCCCGCCGGATCGACGATCGCCAGCCGCCGATGCCCCAACGCGACCCCCGGCGCCTCGAAAAACCCGTCCCCGTCCGGCCCCCGATGCGCCAACGCCGCCGCCATCCGCCGCAGCACCGCGCCGCCGACATCCCGCTCCGCCACCAGGTCCAGAAGCCCCGCAACGCCACACATGCCCGTCTCCCTGCGCCAGCGCGTACCCGGCGGCGATCTGCCGACGGAATGGGGTGGGGCTCGGGGGGCCGGAAAGGCCAGGGGGCGCTGCCCCCTGAACCCCTGCCAGGGGACTGGTCCCCTGGACCCCTCGGACTGGGTTTGGAGCGGGTGGG
>JAKBCO010000035.1:15810-18614 GCA_021807785.1 Pseudomonadota bacterium | reverse complement strand
GATATAGTAATGTATATCCACCCCGACCCTTCCCCCCGCCCCCCGGCGCGCTATACCTCCCCCCATGCGCATCCTCTTCATCGGCGACGTGGTCGGCCGCTCCGGGCGCGAAGCCGTCGCCGCCGCCATCACCACCTCCCGCGCCGCCCTCGCCCTCGACCTCGTCGTGGTCAACGCCGAGAACGCCTCGCACGGCTTCGGCCTCGGCCCGGACATGGCCGAGGCGCTGTTCGCCGCCGGCGCCGACGTCCTCACCCTCGGCAACCACGCCTGGGACCGCCGCGAGATCATCCCCTACATCGCCGACCACCCGCGCCTGCTGCGCCCGCTCAACTGCCCCCCCGGCACGCCCGGCGCCGGCGCCGTCACCGTGGAGCTTCCCGACGGCCGCCGCGCCCTGGTCCTGCAAGCCATCGGCCGGCTGTTCATGGACCCGATGGACTGCCCGTTCCGCACCACCGCCGAACTCCTGGCCAGGCACCGGCTCGGCGCCACCGTCACCGCCATCCTCGCCGACATCCACGCCGAGGCCACCAGCGAGAAGATGGCCTATGCCCACAGCTTCGACGGCCAGGTCTCGGCGGTGATCGGCACCCACACCCATTGCCCCTCGGCCGACGCGCAGATCCTGCCCGGCGGCACCGCCTTCCAGTCCGACGCCGGCATGTCGGGCGACTACGACAGCGTGATCGGCATGACGAAGGAGGCCGCGACCGTGCGCTACTGGCGCAAGATGCCGGGCGAGCGCCTCACCCCGGCCGAAGGCCCGACCACCGTCTGCGGCGTCTTCATCGAGACCGACGACGCCACCGGCCTCGCCCGCCGCATCGCCCCCTACCGCCAGGGCGGGCGGCTGGCGCCGGCGATGCCGGAGCCATGACCCGCCTGATCGCCACCTACCGCCTGCGCGGCCCCGACCCCGCCGTGCGCGCCCGCGCCATCGCGGTGGAACAGAGCATCGAGATGCCGCCCGAGGCGGTCGCCGTGCCCCGCATCCTGACCGAGGTCCTGGGCGAGGTGCTGGACGTCACCGACCGCGGCGGCGGCGTCGCCGACGCCACCATCGGCCTCGCCGCGGAGACCGTCGGCTCGGATGCCGGGCAGCTGCTCAACATGCTGTTCGGCAACACCTCCCTGCACCCGGACGTGACCCTGATCGGCGCCAGCTTCCCGCCGGCGCTGGCGGCGGCGTTCGGCGGGCCGCGCCAGGGCATCGCCGGGCTGCGGGCCCGGCTCGGCGTCTCCGGCCGGGCACTCGCCGGCTCGGCGCTGAAGCCGCAGGGGCTGGACCCGGCCGGCCTCGCCGCGCTCGCCCGCCGCTTCGCCGCCGGCGGGATCGACCTCGTGAAGGACGATCACGGTCTCGCCGATCAGGCCGCCGCCCCGTTCGCGGCGCGGGTGGCCGCGGTGGCGGCGGCGATCCGCGCCGCCGGCACCCATACGCGCTACGCCCCCAGCCTCAGCGGCCACCACGGCACCATGCGCGCGCAGATCCGGCTGGCCCGGGATCACGGGCTCGACTGTTTCCTGATCGCGCCGATGATCGCCGGCCTCGCCACCTTCCAGGCCCTGCGGGCCGAGTTCCCGGATGCGATCTTCCTCGCCCACCCGGCCATGGGCGGGGCAGCGCGGATCGCCCCCGACTTCCTGATCGGCACCCTCTTCCCCCTGCTCGGCGCCGATGCGGTGATCTTCCCCACCCATGGCGGCCGGTTCGGCTACTCCGCCGCCACCTGCGCGCGCCTCGCGGCGGCGTCTCGCACGCCCCAAGCCGGCCGCCCCGCGCTGCCGGTGCCGGCCGGCGGCATCACCCTGGCGCGGGTCGGGGAACTGCTTGACTTCCATGGCCCCGAGACGATGTTGCTGATCGGCGGCAGCCTGCTGCTGGCGCGCGAGACGCTCACCGAGGCCACCGCCGGCTTCATGCGCGCCGTCGCCGACCATCCGCACCGAGACCGATAGATGTCGCAGCCCCCCCCACCGCGCCGCTTCCACCCCGACTATCGCTGGGAGGAGGTCGCCCGGATGCCCTACAAGCAGGACGGCGCCGCCCCGTTCCGCGACATCTCCCGCCAGGTGCTGTTCGCCGCCCCCGAGCTCGGCTGCGAGTGGCGCTATTTCGAGATGGACGCCGCCGGCTACTCCACCCTGGAACGCCACCAGCACGCCCATGCGGTGATGATCCTGCGCGGCGCCGGCCAGTGCCTGCTGGGCGAGCGCGTCTATCCGGTGGCGGCCTTCGACCTGATCTCCATCCCGGCCTGGACCTGGCACCAGTTCCGCGCCAGCGCGGACGCGCCGATGGGCTTTCTCTGCATGGTCAACGCGGAGCGCGACCGCCCGCAGCTTCCGGATGCGGCCGCGCTGGCGGCGCTGCGGGCGATCCCGGAGGTCGCGGCATTTCTGGCACCCGCGCCGGCCGGCGCAGCCGTGGCTTAGGCGGCGGTTCGGTCGCATCCAGCAGCGCGTGCAGCGCCGCCACCGTCTCCGGCGGCAGCCGACGCAGGGTCTGCGCCAGCCGGTTGGCCAGCGCCGTCTGTTCCGGGGTGAGCCCGGCGGTATTGACCGTCACCCTGGGATGCGAGAGCCGGGCGAGCCGCGCCAGTTCCTCGGCATCGTCCCAGATCAGCCCGAAAATCTCGTTGACCTGGTGGACCAGGCCCGGCCCGGGGGCGCCGCGATGCCCGTGCTCCAGCGCCGAGAGATAGGCCGCGCTCACTTGCAACTCGGCGGCCAGCCGCCGCAAGGTCATGCCGCGCGCGGCCCGCAACGCCCGCAACCGGGCGCCGAACGGGGTCATGCCG
>JAKBCO010000035.1:0-15710 GCA_021807785.1 Pseudomonadota bacterium | reverse complement strand
GGTCATGCCGCCGCCAGCAGCGGCCACAGCCCCTCGGCGCCGGCCTCGGCCATCCGGGTGCCCAGGCGGAGGTTCCAGAAGCGTTCCGATCCCGCCTCCTCCCGCCAGGACCAGAGCCGGCGGGTCAGGGTGTGCAGCCGGTGTTCCTGGGTGAACCCGATGGCGCCGTGGATCTGATGGGCGATCGCCGCGCCGATGCCGGCCGCCTCGCCGGCGCGGGATTTCGCGGCGGCGATGGGAAGCGGCGCCAGCGTCCCGGCCGCCTCGGCGGCCAGCCCCGCGGCGGCGCCGGCGGCGGCGGCCTCGGCCGCCAGCACCGCGAGCGATTGCTGCACCGCCTGAAACCGCCCGATCGGCCGGCCGAACTGGCTGCGCTCCTGGGCGTAGCGCAGCGTCGCCTCGGTCAGCGCCGCCAGGGCCCCGGCGATCTGCTGGGTGCGCATGGCAGCGATCAGCCGCAGCGCCGCCTCCGCCGGCGCGTCGCCGCGGGCAATCGCGGGGCCGGTCAGCCGCAGCGCGTCGCGCGGCTCGCCGGCGAGGTTGCGCCCCGGGATCACCTGATACGAACCCGGCGCGTGCAACGCGAGGCGCGGGCCGTCGGCGAGCAGGACGAACGCGGCATCGCGGCCCCACGGCACCCGTTCCGGTTCGGGACCGAGACCGAGGGTCACGATCCCGTCGGGAACTTCCATCCCGGCCCGATGCAGCAGCCAGGCGGCGGCCATCGCCTCGGCCAGCGGCAGGGGTGCCGCGTGGGCGGCGGCGACGCGCAGCAGCGGCAGCGCCTGGGCGGGGGACAGGCCGGCGCCGCCGGCGGCCTCCGGCAGCAGGGCGCGCGGGAGTCCGGCCTCGACGACCGCATCCCAGGCCGCGGCGGGGAACGTCCCGGCCTCGGCTTCGCGCCGCAGCGCCGGGGTGATGTGGCGGGCGAACAGCCGCTCGGCGGTGTCGGTCAGCAGCGCGGCAAGCTCGTCCATGGCGCGTCTCCGATGGCGGGGCGCAGCATGGCACGGGCGGCGGTGTCGCCCAACCGGGGCGGGCCGTCGTTGCCCGTTACCAACGGGCGCGATTTGCCGCTTGATTCAGGCGGGGCGCATTCCCACTTCCGCGAAAAGCCGCGCGATGCCCGGGGCCGGGGGGGATTTCGGCGCGCCGATACCGGCTACGGCTTGTCCTCCAGGAACGACCGCAGCCCCATCGCCTTGCGGAAATCCGGGGTGCGCCGGGTTCCGACCGAAGCCACCCCCTCCTTCGATTCGGCGGTGGCGTAATAAAGGCTCAGCGCCTGCATCCCGAGCCCGCCGATGCCGCGGATGTTCTCGCTGTCGGCGTTGAAGGACCGCTTGGCGATGGCGAGCGCGGTCGGGCTGCGCAGGATCAGCTCGTCGCACCAGGCGCGCACCTCGGCATCCAGCCGGTCGGGCGGGACCGCCTTGTTGCAGAGGCCCATCGCCACCGCCTCGGGGGCCGGGTAGCGGCGGCACATGTACCAGATCTCGCGCGCCTTCTTCTCGCCGACCACGCGGGCGAGGTAGGCGGTGCCGAAGCCGGGATCGACCGAACCCATCTTCGGGCCGACCTGGCCGAAGATGGCGGTATCGGCGGCGATGGTGAGATCGCACAGGGTCGCGAGCACGTTGCCGCCGCCGATCGCGTAGCCGCGCACCTTGGCGATCACCGGCTTCGGCACGTCGCGGATCACGCTGTGCAGCTCCTCGACCGGCATCCCGACCGTGCCGCGGGTCTGGCCGTCGCCGTACTGGCCCTGATGGTCGGACTGATCGCCGCCGGTGCAGAAGGCGCGCTCCCCGGCGCCGGTCAGCACGATCACCGCGATGTCCTTGTCCCAGCCGGCGCGCAGGAAGGCCATGATGAGCTCGGCGCAGGTCTGCGGGCGGAACGCGTTCATCACTTGCGGGCGATTGATGGTGATGGTGGCGACGCCGCGTTCGGTTTCGTAGAGAAGGTCCTGGTAGTCGGACATCTGTGCCTCCGGCATGGGGTTCGCGCCGTGGCGCGGCGCGTGGGCCGGGGCAGTCTAGGCGCCGGCGGCCAAGGCTGCAATGGCGTATCGGAATACTGGAATAGCGGAACGGCGGTTGCGGGACGGCGGCCAATCCGGTAAAACGGCATTGGAAGGATGGAATGGCCATGCCGCCCACCCCCTTGCCCGCCACCCCACCCGGCGCCCCCGGCACCGAACTCGCCGCCGACCGGCTGCGCCACTGGGCAACCGTCGCCCCCGACCGCCTCGCCATCACCGGAACCTCCTCCCTCACCGGCCTCCGCACCGCCCTCAGCTACGCCGAACTCGACCGCAGGGTGGACCGCATCGCCGTCTCGCTCGCCAGCCTCGGGGTCGCCCGCGGCGATGTCGTCTCCTACCAGTCGCCCAACTGGTGGGAATTCGTCGCCCTGCATTACGCGCTGCTGCGCCTCGGCGCGGTCAGCAACCCGTTGCAGCCGATCTTCCGCGCCCGCGAACTCGGCTTCATGCTGGACCTCGCGGACCCGCGGCTCGTCATCGTTCCCAGCCGGTTCCGCGGCTTCGACCACCGCGCCATGGCCGAAGCCCTGCCCGGCCGGCGCCGCGTCCTGGCGGTGGGTGACGGGTTCGAGGCGCTGTGGGCAAACTCGGTGCCCATCGCCGGCGCCCACGCCCTGTTCGCCGCCCGCCGCCCCGACCCCGAGGATGTGATCCAGCTGCTCTACACCTCGGGCACCACCGGCGAACCCAAGGGGGTCATGCACAGCACCCGCTCCCTGCTGGCGGCGATGCTGCCCTACGCGGCGCGGTTCGGTCTCGGCCCGGCCGACGTGGTGCTGATGGCCTCGCCGATCGCCCATCAGACCGGGTTCCTCTACGGCGTGGTGATGCCGATCTGGCTCGGCGCGACCCTGGTGCTGCAGGATGTCTGGGACCCGCAACGGGCGCTCGACCTGATCGCCGCGGAACAGGTCACCTTCACCATGGGCGCCACCCCGTTCCTGGCCGACCTCGCCGCCGCCGCCGAGGCGCGGCCCGAGGCCGCGGCGAGCCTCCGGGTCTTCCTCTCCGCCGGCGCGCCGATCCCGCGCCCGCTGGTCCGCCGCGCGACCGAGGCGCTCTCTGCGCGGATCATCTCCGCCTGGGGCATGACCGAGAACGGGGCGGTCACCACCACCTGCCCCGGCGACCCGCCGGAAAAGACCTTCGAGACCGACGGCTGCCCGCTGCCCGGCTTCGCGATCCGGGTGCTGGACGCCGAGGGGCACGCCCTGCCCGCTGGCGCCGAGGGCCGCTTGCAGGCGCGCGGCCCCGGGCATTTCCTGGGCTATCTCAAGCGCCCGGAGTGGTACGCGATGGACGCCGAGGGCTGGTTCGAGACCGGCGATCTCGCGCGCATCGACGCCGATGGTTACGTGCGCATCACCGGGCGGCTCAAGGACGTCATCATCCGCGGCGGCGAGAACATTCCGGTGGTGGAGGTCGAGAACCTGCTCTACCAGCACCCGGCGGTGCGGGAGGCGGCGCTGGTGGCGATGCCGGATCCGCGCCTCGGCGAGCGCGCCTGCGCCTTCCTGGCCCTGCGTGAGGGCGCGACGCTCGATCTCGCCGCCCTTCGCGGCTTCCTCGAAGCGCGCGGGCTGGCCCGCACCTATTGGCCGGAGCGGCTGGAAATCCAGGACGCGCTGCCGAAGACGCCGAGCGGCAAGGTCCAGAAGAACCTGCTGCGCGACCGCGCCAGGGCGCTCGCCGGAGACGCGGCACCATGATCCTGACCGAGGAGCAGGTGTTGATCCGCGACACCGCCCGCGCCTTCGCCCGCGACCGGCTGGCCCCGTTCGCCGCCGAGCGCGAGGCGGCGGGGGAAATCCCGCGCGCGGTGATCGCCGAGATGGGCGCGCTCGGGCTGATGGGCATGACGGTGCCGCCGGAATGGGGCGGGGCCGGCGCCGATCACGTGAGCTACGCCCTGGCGCTGGCGGAAGTGGCGGCGGCGCACGGGGCGATCTCCACCGTGATGAGCGGGCACAACTCGGTCGGCTGCCAGCCGCTGCTGCGCTACGGCACCGCGGCGCAGCGGGCGCGCTGGCTGCGCCCGATGGCGCGCGGCGAGGTCCTGTCCTGCTTCTGCCTGACCGAGCCGCAGGGCGGCTCCGACGCCGCCGCGATCCGCACCCGCGCGTGGCGCGAGGGCGAAGGCTGGCGGCTCGACGGGGTCAAGCAGTTCATCACCTCGGGCGCCATCGCCGACCTCGCGCTGGTCTTCGCCGTGTCCGACCCGGCGGCCGGCAAGCGCGGCATCAGCGCCTTCCTGGTGCCCACCGCCACCCCCGGCTACCTGGTGACGCGGCGGGAGCGGAAGATGGGGCAGAACGCCTCCGATACCTGCGAGATCCGCTTCGAGGCGCTGCACCTCGGCGCGGAGGCGCTGCTGGGGCGGGAGGGCCAGGGGTATCGCATCGCGCTGGCCAATCTGGAGGGCGGGCGGATCGGTATCGCCGCGCAGTGCGTCGGCATGGCGCGCGCCGCGCTCGACCGCGCGGTGGCCTATGCGCGGGTGCGGGTGACGTTCGGCAAGCGCATCATCGACCACCAGGCGGTGGGGTTCCGGCTGGCCGGGATGGCGACACGGCTGGCGGCGGCGGAACAGCTGGTGCTGCACGCCGCCGCCCTCGCCTCGACCGGGCAGCCCTGCCTGAAGGAGGCGTCGATGGCCAAGCTGTTCGCCTCGGAAATGGCCGAGCGCGTCTGTTCGGATGCGATCCAGACCTTCGGCGGCGCCGGCTACCTGGCCGAGCAGGAGGTGGAGCGCATCTACCGCGACGTGCGGGGGGCGAAGATCTACGAAGGCACCAACGACATCCAGCGGCTGGTGATCGCCCGCGCGCTGGACCGGGAGTGAGGGCCATGTTCCAGCTGAGCATCGACCGCGGCATCGCCACCCTGGTGCTGGACCGGGCCCCGGTGAACGCGATGAACGACGCCTGGGTGGCCGAATTCCACGCCCTGCTGGACCGGATCGAAGCCCGCGCGGACGTCGCGGTGCTGCATCTGCGCAGCGCCTTGCGGGTGTTCTCGGCCGGCGCCGATCTGGCGCAGATGCGCGACCGCTTCTCGGACGCGGGGCTGGCCCCGCAGCTCGCCAGCATCCGCGGCTACCAGCTTCTGTTCGCGCGCATCGAGGCGATGGGGCTGGTGAGCCTGGCCGAGATCGGCGGCGCGGCGCTGGGTGGCGGGTTCGAGCTGACCCTGGCCTGCGACCTGCGCATCGCCGCCGCCGAGGCGCGGATGGGCCTGCCGGAGGTCCGGCTGGGGCTGCTGCCCGGGGCGGGCGGGACGCAGCGGCTGACCCGGCTCGCCGGGCGGGCGGTCTCGTTGCGGCTGATCCTGGGGGCGGAGACGCCCACCGGGGCCGAGGCGGCGCAACTCGGGCTGGTGCACTGGGCGGTGCCGGCGGCCGAGCTGCCGGCCCGCGCCGCCGCCCTGGCCGCCCACTACGCCGCCCTGCCCGCGCACGCCGCGCGCGCGGCCAAGGCCTGCATCGCGGCGGCAGGGATGCCGGGGGCGGGCGGGTTCGAGGCCGAGATCACCGCCACCGCGGCGCTGCTGCAAAGCACGCCCACCCGCGCCCTGGTGGGCGCATTCCTGCAACGATCGCAACCGGCTTGAGGAGACTCTCCATGGAAATGACCGACCGCAGCATCGCCGTCACCGGCGGCGCGTCCGGGATCGGGCGGGCCACCGCGCTGCTGGCCGCGCGCGAAGGGGCGCGGGTGTTCGTGGGCGACGTCAATGCCGAGGCCGGGCGGGCGATGGCCGAGGCGGCGCGCGCGGACGGCCTGGCGGTGGACTTCCATGCGCTGGAACTGACCGATCCCGCCTCGATCGCCGATTTCGCCGCCGCCGTGCATCGGGCCGCCCCGCGCCTCGACGGCCTCGTGAACGCCGCCGGCTGGGACCGCATCCAGCCCTTCATGGAGAACGCGCCGGAGATGTGGGAGCGGGTGATCGCCATCAACCTGATGGGCGCGGTGCGCCTCTCGCGCGCGGTGCTGATGCCGATGATCGAGGCGAACCGCGGCAAGATCGTCAACGTCGCCTCCGACGCCGGGCGGGTGGGCAGCATGGGCGAGACCGTCTATGCCGCCGCCAAGGGGGGCGTGATCGCCTTCACCAAGTCGCTCGCCCGCGAAATGGCCCGCTACCGGATCAACGTGAACTGCGTCTGCCCCGGCCCCACCGATACGCCGCTGTTCCAGGTGCAGCCGGAGAAGATGCAGGCGGCGCTGATCCGCGCCATCCCGTTCCGCCGGGTCGCGGCACCCGAGGAGATCGGGCAGGCGATCCTGTTCTTCCTCGGCGGGCGGTCCGACTACATCACCGGCCAGGTGCTGAGCGTGAGCGGGGGGCTCACGATGGTGGGCTGATCCCGCGGATCAGCGCCAGCCGCCGGTGCGGGGCGAAGCCCATGCGGTCGAGGAAGGCCAGCAGGCCGAACTGGTTCCAGGCCACCTCGGTGCGCAGGGTTTCCACCCGCAGCCCCGCGAGATTCATCAGCAGCTGCGAGAGCAGCGCGCGGGCCAGCCCCTGGTGCGACCGACGCGGATCGACGCCGATGGTGTCCATCACCGCCTCCGCCTCGGGATGGCCGAACTCGCCGAAATCGACGCGCGCCATCACATAGCCGGCGAGGGCGCCGTCGCACTCGGCCACCAGGGAGACGCGGATCGCCGATTCCTCCATCGCCTCGTCGCATTTGCGCGCGAGGTAGCGGTGGCGGTCGCGGCGGGTGATGCGCCGGTCGATCGCGGCGATGGCGTCGAAATCGGCCCGGGTCATGGAACGGACCGGAATGCGGTCGCGCGCCGGGGCGTCCTCGGTCTCCGCCGGCGGGGTGCCGGCGCGGGCCAGCACCAGCCGCGGCGCGAGGGCGAAGCCGTTGCGGGCAAAGAACGGCGGCAGCCTGGGATCGGTCCAGTCCACCTCGGTCGCCAGGACCCGCACCCCCTGGGCGGCGAGGTGAGCGGCCAGCCGCGCGAGCAGGGCCCGGCCGATGCCCTGGCCGGGCGGGCCGGCGATGCCGATCGCGTCCAGCGCCGCCTCGCGGCGGTCGGCGCCGAATTCGCCATCATAGATGCGCGCCAGCACGAAGCCGGCGAGCGCCTCGCCGCGGGCGGCGGCGAAGGCCGCGAAGGCGGCAGGCGCGCGCGTCGCCTGGGTCAGCCGGCGGGCGAAGAAATCCTCGCGGCCTCGGCCGGAGAGGACGCGGTCGATCGCCACCACCTCGGGCAGGTCCGCCGCGGTCAGCGGGCGCAGGGTGAGCGCGGTCTCGGTCATGGCGGGCTCCGTCATCGTTGCGCCGCGTAGTCCATCGCCAGCAGCGCGTCGGTCTCGGCATCGAGGACGACGTCCAGCGCCGGCAGCAAGCCGAACTCCTCCTTCTCCACATGCGCGGCGAGGGCGGCGGAGAGGGCGGCGGCGGCGGCGTGGAAGCCGGCCCAGGCGGCGGGGAGACCGGGCACGCGGGCCGCGGCGGCAAGGGTAACGGCGGCAGGCAGCAGTGCCGCGTGCTCGGCGGTCAGGGTGGCGACCAGTTCGTCCGCCTCGGCCAGCAGCGGAAACAGGGCCCGCTCCTCGAAGGCGAAATGCGGGCCGATCTCGCCGGTGACGGCACTGGCGAGGTCGCGCAGCAGCGGGGCCAACGCGGGGTCGGCGGGGTCGGGCGGGGTGGCGGGACCGTGGCGGCCCAGCATCGCGTCCAGCCGCCGCAGCAGCGCGAGCGTGGCCTGGTGCTCCTGATGCAGGGCGCGGGTGACATGGGTCTCGGGCATCAGGCGGCCTCGGCCAGCTGCGCGGCCACCCGCCCGGCCAGCGCGGCGGCGACGCGGCGGCGGTAGTGGGCGGCGGCGAGCGTGGTGCGCATCGGCGAGACCTGCTTCTGCACCAGCCGGCCGAGCCGGTCCCGCCAGGCGGCGTCCACCGGTGTGCCGAGCAGGGCCTCGGTGCCCGCGAGCAGGAACGGACGCGCGTTGGTTCCGGTCAGCGCGACGCGCAGCCCGGCGACGCTTCCGGCCTCGGTCCGCAGGGCGACGGCGACGCCGGCGAGCGGGAAATCGATGGCGCCGCGGGTGCGCGCCTTGGCATAGGCGGCCGGCCAGGGATCGGGCGGCAGGATGACACCCGCCAGGAACTCGCCGGGCCCGAGGCGCAGATGCGCGGCCCCGTCCTCGGCGTAGAGCGCGGACAGGGGTTCGGTCCGCAGCCCGTCGGGGCCGGCGATCCGCATCTCGGCATCGTAGGCCAGCAGGGCGGGGGCCAGGTCGCCGCTGAAGGCGGCGTGGCAGCGATGGCCGGTGGGGGCGACGTGGCAGGTCTCGCCCCGGTGTTTCAGGCAGAACGCGGTGGCCGACCGCCACCATTCGCCGCGGTTGTAGAAAATGCAGCGGGTGTCGAGGCAGAGATTGCCGCCGAGGGTGCCGGCGGCGCGATGGGCGGGGCCGGCGACCGAAGCCGCCGCCGCGATCAGCGCCGGATAGGCGGCGAGCATGGGCGGGGCGGCGGCGATCTCGGCCAGGGTAACGGCGGCACCGATGCCGCGATCGGGGCCGAGGCGGCGCAATTCCGGGATCGATCGCAGATCGATCAGCACGCCGGGCGCGCCGATGCCGTGGCGCAGGTTGACCAGGAGGTCGGTCCCGCCGGCGAGGAAGCG
Source organism: Pseudomonadota bacterium (assembly GCA_021807785.1). Taxonomy (GTDB): domain Bacteria; phylum Pseudomonadota; class Alphaproteobacteria; order Acetobacterales; family Acetobacteraceae; genus JAJZVS01. The sequence goes on along the minus strand of JAKBCO010000035.1, from coordinate 7,011 downwards.
GGCGCCTTGGTGCGCCGCGGCGGCGGCGACCGCCTCGGCGATGGAGGCGGGGGCGAGGACGCGGAACGGCGCCAGCGGCTCCATCACGCGACCTCCAGGGCGCGGGCGAGCCGGCCCGCGCGGGCCCGTTGCGCCAACGCCTCCAGCAGCCGGTCCGGCGTGATCGGCAGCCGATCCATCCGCAGGCCGACGGCATCGGCGACGGCGGCGGCGAGCGCGGGCGGGAACCCGGCCAGCGCGCCCTCGCTCGCTTCCTTGGCGCCGAACGGGCCGTTGGGATCGAGGCTTTCGACCACATGCACGGCGATCGGCGGCGAATCGAGGATGGTCGGCACCTTGTAGTCGAGCATCGAGGCGTGCAGCGCCAGGCCGGACTCGTAGCCGGTCTCCTCGCTCAGGGCCTGGCCCATGCCCATCCAGACCGCGCCCTGGATCTGACCTTCCACCGCCAGCGGGTTGATCGCGAAGCCGCAATCCTGCGCTACCCAGACTTGCTCGACGGTGATCGCCCCGGTCTCGGCGTCCACCGCCACCTCGACCACCTGGGCGGCGTAGCTGAAGCCCATGGTGGCGCCGACCGCCCCACCCCGGTGTTTGCCGCCCTGGAAGGGTTCGGGGCAGGTGAAACTTCCCTTGGCGGTGATCGCGCCGCCCTCGCGCGCGAGGGCGGCGCGGGTGACCTCGGCGAAGCTCGCGACCCGCTCCCCGGCGTGGAACTGCCCGCCGGCGTCCTCCACCGCCGCCTCCGGCGCGTCGAGCAGCACCGCCGCCGCCGCCACCAACCGCTCGCGCAGGGCGCGCGCCGCCGCGATGGTGGCGTTGCCGACCATGAAGGTCACGCGAGAGGAATAGGACCCGTTGTCCTTCGGCGTCAGCGCGCTGTCGGCGGCGATCACCCGCACCCGCGCGAGCGGCACCCCGAGCACCTCCGCCGCCGCCTGCGCCATCACCGTGCTGGATCCCTGGCCGATATCCGCCGCCCCGGTGAGGACGGTGATGCCGCCGTCGAAATCGAGCCGGAGATGCACCACCGCGTGCGGCTCCCCGGTCCAGTGGATCGGCTTGGCCGCCCCGCTCACGTAGTGCGAGCAGGCCATGCCGAGACCGCGGCCGGGGCCGAGCCGTCCGCGGCGCGCGCGCCAGCCGCTGGCCGCCTCGACCCAGTCGAGACAGGTGCCGAGGCCGTAGCTTTCCACCCGCAGCCCGTTCGGGGTCTCGGTGGGGGCCGCGAGCAGGTTGGCGCGGCGCAGGGCGAAGGGATCGAGCCCGGCCTCGGCGGCCAGGGCGTCGAGGGCGGCCTCGAAGGCGAAGCGGACATCGACCGCGCCGTGCCCGCGCATCGCCCCGCAGGGGGGAAGATTGGCATACACCCGGTAGCCGTCGTAGCGGAGCGCGGGCAGGTCGTACAACCCCTGCAAGAGCGCCCCGGCATAGAGGATGGTCACGATCCCGTAGCCGGCATAGGCGCCGCCGCGCTGCACCACCTCGGCGGCGCAGGCGGTCAGCCGGCCGGCGGCGGTGATGCCGAGTTTCAGCCGGATCTCGGTCTCCGGCCGGCCGCGGTGGGTGAGGAAGGTTTCCTCCCGCGACAGCACCATCCGCACCGTCCCGCCGGAAGCGCGGGCGAGCAGGGCGGTGATGAGTTCGAAATTGAGCACTTCGACCCGGGCGCCGAAACCGCCGCCGATGAACGGCTTGACCACGCGGATGGCGGCGGGGTCGAGGTCCAGGCAGCGCGCCAGCATCAGGTGCAGGTAGTATGGCACCTGGCTGGTCGATTGCATCAGCAACTGGCCGCGCTCGGGGTCGAAGCTCGCCAGGGCAGCGTGCGGTTCCATCTGCGCGTGCGCGACCTCGGCGCAGCTATAGACGTGCTCGCGGATGAAGTCGGCGGCGGCGAAGCCGGCCTCCACATCGCCGAAGCGGTGATGCACCTCGCGTTCGAGATTGCCCGGCTTGTCGGCGTGCAGCGCCACCGCATCCGGGGCGCGGGCGGCGGCGGCGGTGAAACAGGCTGGCAGCGGATCGATCTCGACCGCGATCAGCGCGAGCGCGGCGGCGGCGGTGACGGCATCGTCGGCGGCGACGGCGGCGAGCGGTTCGCCGCGATAGCGCACCACCTCGCGCGCCAGCACCGGCTCGTTCATCGCGATCGGCAGCACGCCGTAGGTCAGTGGGCAGTCCGCGCCGGTGATGACGGCGCGCACTCCGGGCAGGGCGCGCGCCGCCTCGATGTCGATGCGGCGGATCCGCCCGTGCGCTTCCTTGCTACGCAGGATGCGCCCGACCAGCGCGCCTTCGGCCGGCAGGTCCGCGGTATAGACGGCCTGGCCGGTCACCTTCTCGATCCCATCGATCAGCGGGGTGGGCTGGCCGACCACGGCGCGGGCGTTGCGCATCACCCCTCCCCGGCGGCGGCCTGCACCGCCGCGATGATTTTCACGTAGCCGGTGCAACGGCAGAGATTGCCCGCGAGGGCGGCGCGGATCTCGGGCTCGGTCGGGTGCGGGACGCGGCGCAGCAGCGCCTCGGCGGCCATCACCATGCCCGGGGTGCAATAGCCGCATTGGGTGCCGAGCTGCTCATGGAACGCCCGCTGGACCCGGTTCATGCGGCCCTGACGCGCCAGGCCCTCGATGGTTTCCACCACGCGACCCTCGCACTCTCCGGTGCGGGTCAGGCAGGCGAGGCGGGGGACGCTGTCGATCAGCACCGTGCAGGCGCCGCATTCGCCGCCGTCGCAGCCCTGCTTGGTTCCGGTCAGGCGCAGGGTCTCGCGCAGCGTGTCGATCAGCAGGGCGTGATCCGGGACGGTCACGCTGCGGTCCCGTCCGTTGAGGCGGAACCGGCGCGGCGCCGCCGGCGGGGCATCCGGTTGCATCTGCATCCCTTTGCGGTCCCTATTACGGTAGTGCGATGCTGTTTTAGGCGTCCCCCGCCGGCGGCGCGTTGATCTGGGTCAAGGCGAGATGTCGTCGAGCAGCCGGTCCTGGGTGGCGATGCCGAACTGGGCGATGACGGCGGCCAGGACCAGGAAGGCGATGATGAGCAGCATCGCCGCCAGCACCCCGAGATGCGGGATCAGGGGCGCGATCAGCATCAGCCCGACGCCGCCGCCGAGATGGCCGATGCCGTCCACCAGCGCGAATCCGGTGGTGCGGGCCCGGGTCGGGTAGTTCTCGACCGACCACGTGTAGGCGATCGGCACCCAGACGTTGAAGCCGAAGAAGACCACGATGGAGCCGAGCACGCCGATCCAGAACACCGAGCCGCCGACGGCGACCAGCACCCCGCCCACCAGCGTGATGGCGGCGGCGAGCGGCACCCAGGTCTTGCGCTCCATCCGCTCCCCATAGGCGTAGGCGACCAGCGCGCAGAGCACGAAGCCGAAGGTGCCCATGGCGGTGATGAGCCCGGCCTCGGGCGGCGGGTAGTGCAGGGCCGCGAGCAGGGTGGTGAAGCCGGCGGCGAACGAATAGACGGTGATGTAGGCGCAGAACCACATCGCCAGCAGCAGCAGGGTGCGGCTGCGGTAGGTGGGGTTGTGGAAGATCGCCGCGAACGGCATCCGCTCCCCCGCCGCCGGCGGCGGCGCCACCGGCTCGGCCACCGGCGGCAAGGGCGAGATCTCGTGGGCGCGAGATTCCATCTCGACGATCACCATCTCCGCTTCCTCGTAGCGGGCGCGCGAGATCAGCCAGCGCGGCGATTCCGGCAGCTGGAAGCGCAGCATCACGCCAACCAGCGCCAGCGCGCCGCCGATGAGATACATGATCCGCCAGCCGTAGCCGAAGCTTGCCGAAGCCAGGGCGAACGGCAGGCCGAGCGGCAGCGGCGTCGATGGCGTGGTGAGCCAGAGCCCGAGCCAGATGCCCAGCACCGCGCCGAGGGCGGAAAAGACGAAGATCATCGAGGTATAGCGCGCGCGTCCGCCGCGCGGGGCCATCTCGCCGATATAGGTGTTGACGATCGCGAGGTCGGCGCCGATGCCGACGCCGGTGATGAGGCGCGCGACCACGAACCAAGTGTAGGTGTCCACCACCGCGGTCAACACCGAGCCGATGCCGGTGACCAGCATGGTGATGAGCAGAAGGTCCCGCCGCCCCGCACGATCGGCCAGCGGGCTGAAGAAGAGCGTGCCCACCACATAGCCGACCAGGTTCAGCAGCACCGGCAGGCCGATATACTGCGCCGAGGAGGGCGGCGTGCAGCCCGGCACCAGCGCCATGCAGGTCTGGATGAACGAGACGTTGATGTCGAAGATATCGTAGAAGGTGAAGAGGAACCCCATCCCGATGATGCCGGCGAACAGGCTGGGCAGGGCCCAGACCGGGATGCGGTCGATGCGGGCCAGCAACAGGCCCGCCTTGTTCTCGGACGTGCTCATGTCGTGTCTCCTGATGAGGGGAACCACCGTCATCCGGCGCGCGCCAGTTGCGGAGGCGGCGCCTGACGCAGCACGAAGCGCTGGATCTTGCCGGTCGCGGTCTTCGGCAGGTCGGCGACCAGGTGGATCCAGCGCGGGTATTTGTAGGGAGCGAGACGGGTCTTGCAGTGACGGATCAGGTCGGCCTCGATGCCGCTGCCGCGGGCGCGTTCGAGGTCCTTGGGCACGATCCAGGCTTCCGGCTTGACGAGGCCGTCGGCGTCGGCGCGGCCGACCACCGCGGCCTCCAGCACGTCGGGGTGTTCGATCAGCGCGGCCTCGATCTCGGCCGGCGAACACCAGATGCCGCCGACCTTCAGCATGTCGTCGCTGCGACCGCTGTAGGTGAAGGTGCCGTCGGCGGCGTGGCAATAGGTATCGCCGGTGTCGAACCAGCCGTCCACGACGGTGGGTTTCGGATTGTGCCAGTAGCAGCGGGCGATCGAATCGCCGGCGAGCAGCAGCCGCCCGGGCGTGCCGGGCGGGACCTCGGCGCCGCGGTCATCGACCACCCTGAGCGCATAGCCCGGCACCACCCGCCCGGTGGTGCCGGGCACCACGTCGCCGGGCCGGTTCGAGATATACATGTGCGTGGCCTCGGTGGAGCCGATGCCGTCCAGGATCTCGGTGCCGGTCAGCGCCTTCCAGGCGGCGAAGAGATGCGCCGGCAGCGCCTCCCCGGCGGAGACGCAGAAGCGCAGCGAGGACAGATCCGGCCGCAGTTTCGGGTATTCGACGATCTGGCGGGCGAAGAGCGTGGGCACGCCGAAGAACCAGCTGGGACGGAAGCGTTCGATGACGGCGAAGGTCATCTCCGGCGTCGGCCGGTCGGCCACCAGCACCGAGGTGCCGCCGACCCAGAGCGGGAAGCTCATGGCGTTGCCGAGACCGTAGGAGAAGAAGAGCTTGGCCGCCGAGAAGAAGACGTCCGTCTGCCGCACGCCCAGGGTTTCCACCGCATAGTGCTGGGCGCTGACCGGCAGGTCGTGCTGGACGTGTACCGCCCCCTTGGGCCGGCCGGTCGAGCCGGAGGAATAGAGCCAGTAGCAATCATCGTCCGGCCCGGTAGGCGCCGGCGCCAGGCTCGGGGCGGCGGCGGCGAGCATCGCCGGCAGGGCATCGGTGGTGAAGGAAATCCGCGGAGCGGTGGCGGCGACCGCGAGACCCATCTCGGGCGCCAGTTCCGGCGAGAAGACCACCGCCGCGGCGGCGGCATCGGCGATCATGTAGCGATAATCGGCGTCGCGCAGCAGGGTGTTGAGCGGAACCGGAATGATCCCGGCCTTGACGGCGCCCCAGAACAGATAGAAGAACTCGGGACGGTCCAGCACCGCCATCAGCATCCGTTCCCCCGGGGCGAGGCCGGCGGCCAGCAGCGCGTTGCCGCAGCGCGCGACCCGTTCGGCAAGTTCCGCGTAGGTTACGTCTGCATCGGGCGTGCGGATGGCGATCGCGGCGCCGCGGCCCTCGGCCAGGTGGCGGTCGATGAAGGCGACCGCGGCGTTGAAGCGGGGCGGGAACCGCAGGCGGGATACGGTCTCGCCGGGTTCCACGATGACGCTGTGATCCTGCATTGGGGCCTCCGGTTGCGGCATGGTCAGGGCGGACGGGACGTCATGGGCTGGGCATGAAGGCAAAACAGTGCTTGAATGCCGGATGACGCGAGGCGCAGCGAAAGGACCCGCAGGCATGAAGAAACCCGCCCGCCGGCCGGGGGCCGAGGCGGTGACCATCCGGCCCGCCACCGCGGCAGATCTGCCCGGGGTGATCGCGCTCGATCAGGAAACGACCGGCCTCGCCAAGCCCGAGTACTGGCACGAATCGTTCCGTCGCCACGGCGGGCGGCGCGGCGGGGGCGGGCATTTCCTGGTGGCGCTGGCGGAGGATCGGGTCGAAGGCTTCATCGTCGGCGAGATCCGCGCCTGGGAGTTCGGCTCCCTGCCGTGCGGCTGGGTGTTCGCGGTGCAGGTGCGCCCCGGACGGCGGCTGCGCGGGCTCGGCTCGCGGCTCTTCGCCACCGTCTGCGCGGCGTTCCGCGAAGCCGGCGTCGATCGGGTGCGCACCATGCTGGCGCGCGACAACACCGTGATCCACGCCTTCTTCCGCAGTCAGGGCATGACCGCGGGGCCGTTCATCCAACTGGAAACAAGGCTCGAGTGAATGCGACTGCAGAAAGCCACCACCTGCGCGCTCTATGCCGTGCTGGAACTGGCCGCCGAGCCGGGGCGGCAGCGCACGGTGACCGAGATCGCCGAGCGCTACGGCATTTCCGCCCATCATCTGGCCAAGGTGCTGCGCGACCTGGGCCGCGCCGGGCTGGTGGACGCGGTGCGCGGGGTGGGTGGGGGGTATCGGTTCGCCGGAAATCCCAAGCGGCTGACCCTGTGGGACGTGATCCGCCGCTTCGAGGAGCTCGGCGGCGGCGGTGACCTCTCGGCGGCCGAAGCCGGGCAGGACATCGCCCAGGGGCTGCGTTTCGTGCTGGCGGAGCTCGACGACCAGGCGCAGGCGACGCTGCGCTCGATCAGCCTGTCCACCATGCTGAAGCTGATCGGACGCCGGCCGTGGGAGGCCGACCTGCCGCC
>JAKBCO010000257.1 GCA_021807785.1 Pseudomonadota bacterium | reverse complement strand
CCCTCCCGGTAGGCGATCACCGGCACGTCGTGCGGGTTGTTCTCGGCCACCCGCCAGAACGCATCGTTCTGGAACCGGTTGAACAGCTCCGGCGGCAGCACCGAGTCCCGTTCGACCCATTCCACCTTGCGCCGGACCTGATGCAGCCCAGGCGTGCCGAGCGCCAGGTCGAAGGCATCCGCCTCGTATTCGACATTCTCGAAATCATGGGCAAAATGGGGCTCGCCCAGCTGGTCGTAGAGCAGGCGCATGGTCTCCGCCGGGGCCCGGGTGAGCGCCTGGTATTCCACCAGGATCAGCCGGTTCGCCTGCGCGCCGTAGAACCCTTCCTTGAGCGCATCGAGCGCGTAGCCCACCATGCCGTCGCTGGCGGCCAGTCGGTTGACCCGGGTGAACACGGTGCCGCCCGCCTCGTAGCCGAACATCCCGGACAATTCGAAAGCGTTGCGGCGGACCAGGCGTTCGACCGAATCCATGATCCAGGGGATCGCTCGGACGCAGCAGATCACCCGTGCCTCGGGGAACAGGCGGGTCAGGGCGGGCAGCTTGGCGCACCAGGCGCGGTTGGTGTCGAACACCAGTTTCTCGGGCAACAGCCGGCGGTAGTAGTTCTCGAACAGACCGCGCAGGACATCGTGGCGGTGGGCTTCGTCGATAAACACGGCGGCTTCGTTGCGCCGCGATAGCGCGCCTTCCAGCGCCAGGTAGAGGGCGCCGACCGGGCTCGTCATGCCGGCGTGGAAGCGCGGGTTCTGCCGCAGCAGGGCGGCGAGCAGGGTGGAGCCGGAGCGGGGCAGGCCGGAGATGAAATGGAGGCGGGAGGGCATGGGAGGGTCCTGAACAGCCGTCAGGGGTGGAGAATGAGGAGCCACGGCGCGCGGCGCAACGGGGCCCCGGCGCTTACCCCACCACCAGCCGCAGCGGCGCCGGCGCATCGGTGATGCCGACCACATCTCGCCCCGCCCGGTCCCCGTCGGCCTGCGCGGCCAGCGGCGCATTGCCCGGCAGGCTCAGCATCCCCGCCCGCACCCGTCGCAGCCCCGGCGCGCGCGGCAGCCGCCCGCCGAGCAGCGACGCCGCATAGGCCGCCACCGCCCACGGGCCCGCGCGGTCGAACAGCACCACCGAAAACCCCGGCGCCCCCGCATCCGCCTCCGGCGCCAGCAGATATGGGCCGGCATAGAGCCGCCCCTTGGTCACGATCACCCCGGCGGCGGTGGTGTCCGCGCCATCGATGCAGACCCGGATCGGCGCGAACTCGTGATCGAACAGGGTGCGCAACGTCTGCACCGCGTAGGCGCCGCGTCCCAGGGCGCGCTTGAGCCGGGTGCCGACCCGCGCCACCACCGCGGCATCGAAGCCGAACCCCAGCATCTGGGTGAACAGCAACTCCCCCCCCGCGCGGTCGCGGGCGAGCCCCGGCCATAGCGGGCGGGTGCGGGCGAAGGCCAACGCGGCGGCGATGGCGCGCGGCGCCCGCGGCAGACCATGTTCCAGCGCCAGCACATTCGCCGTCCCGAGCGGGATCACCCCCAGCGCGGTCGGGCTGCCCAGCAGCCCCGCGGCGACCTCGGCGATGGTGCCGTCGCCGCCGGCCGCCACCACCACCCGCGTCCCGGCGGCGGCGGCGGCGGCGGCGAAGGCGCGGGCATCGCCCGGGGCGGAGGTGCGCGCCACCTCGCAACGGATGCCGTTGGCGGTCAGGATGTCCAGCACCCGCCACAACCGGTGAACCCGCCGATTGCCGGCGGCGGGGTTGAAGACGATCAGCATGAGCATTCATGCCACGGTTGCGTTGCCGATCCATGGCGACGGCGTGATAGTTTCGTGATGGCCGTGATGGATGACGGTCATGCAATGTTCACTCGCCCGACGCGGGCCGGATGCGCTTCATGGCGCCCATGACCCACGCCCCCGGACCCGCCTATCGCGCCGTGTTCATCTCCGACGCGCATCTGGGCACGCGCGGCTGCCGCGCCGATTTCCTGGCCGATTTCCTGCGCGCCGCCACCTGCCGGCAGCTCTACCTGGTGGGCGACATGATCGACGGCTGGCGCTTGCGCCGGTCCTGGTACTGGGACGCCTGGCACGACGAGGTGCTGCGCCTGATCCTGCGCCACGCGCGCGGCGGCGCCGAGGTCACCTACATCCCCGGCAACCACGACGAGATGTTCCGTGCCTGGACCGATTCCCCCGGCGGGCTCTCGATCGGCGGGGTGCGGGTGGCCGGGGAGGCGGTCCACGTCACCGCCGACGGCCGCCGCCTGCTGGTGATCCACGGCGATGCGTTCGACAGCGTGGTGCGCTACGCGCGCGGCCTCGCGCTGCTGGGGGACGGCGCCTACACGGCGGCGCTGGTGCTCAACCGCTGGTTCAACGCCCTGCGCCGGCGGCTCGGGTATCGCTACTGGTCATTGTCGGCCTGGGCCAAGCGGCAGGTCAAGCAGGCGATCAAGGCGATCGACCGCTACGAGGTGGCGCTGGCCGGCGAGGCAAGGCGGCGCGGGCTGGACGGGGTGGTCTGCGGGCATATCCACCACGCCGAGATGCGCCGCGTCGGCGGGGTGCTCTACATGAACGACGGCGATTGGGTGGAAAGCTGCACCGCGCTGGTGGAACATCACGACGGGCGGCTGGAGCTGATCGACTGGGCGGCGCGACGCGGGTTCTCCTTCGCCCTGCCACGCGGAGCGGACGTGTCCGGCGTTGCCTGACGGGGCGATCATGGGCGGCTGGCGCATCCTGATCGTTTCGGATGCGTGGTTTCCGCAGGTCAACGGCGTGGTCCGCACCCTGGCCACCGTCGCCAGCGAGCTGCGCGCCATGGGTCATACGGTCGATGTGATCGGCCCGGACCGGTTCCGCACCCTGCCGTGCCCCACCTATCCCGACATCCGCCTGGCGCTGCGCCCCTCGCGGCGGCTGGCGGACATGATCGCCGCGTTCCGCCCCGATGCGCTGCACATCGCCACCGAAGGCCCGCTGGGGCTGGCGGCGCGGCGCTGGGCGCGGCGCTCCGGCGCCCGCTTCACCACCGCCTTCCACACCCGCTTCGCCGAATATCTGCGCGCGCGCACCGGGATGCCGCTGCGGCCGAGCTACGCCTGGCTGCGCCGCTTCCACCGCGCCGCCGCCGCCACCATGGTCGCCACCGACAGCCTGCGCGCCGAACTCGCCGGGCGCGGCTTCGGCGGGCTGGTCGCGTGGTCGCGCGGGGTGGACACGTCCTTGTTCCGCCCGCAACCGGGCACCGATTTCGGACTGAAGCACCCGGTGTTCCTCTATGTCGGCCGGGTGGCGGTGGAGAAGAACATCGAGGCCTTCCTGCGCCTCGATCTTCCCGGCTCCAAGCTGGTGGTGGGCGACGGGCCGCAGCTGCCGCGGCTGGCGCGGCGCTATCCGGGCGTCCATTTCGCCGGGCGGCTGGAAGGCGCGGCGCTGGCTTCGGCCTATGCCGGGGCGGATGTGTTCGTCTTCCCCTCCCGCACCGATACCTTCGGGCTGGTGCTGCTGGAGGCGCTGGCCTGCGGCACCCCGGTGGCGGCGTTCCCGGTCACCGGCCCGCGCGACGTGCTGGGCGCGGCCCCCGTGGGGGTGCTGAGTTCCGACCTGCGCGCGGCGGCGCTGGGGGCGCTGGAGATCGACCGCGCCGCCTGCCGGTCCTTCGCGGAGGGGTTCTCGTGGCGCGCCTCGGCCGAGACGTTCCTGGCGCGACTGGTGCTGGTGGGCTGAGCGGTCAGGGCGTGGTCGGGATCTCCCGATAGACATTCCGGACCGAGCGGATCCAATGCTTCTTGGTCGCATTGGTCCACGGCGTGCCGGCGAGCAGCTTCGTATAAGCGTCCGTCTCCAGCACCTCGGGGGACTCCAGATCGTAGAGGGCGAGGTATTTCGGCTCCCCCTCGATGGCGACGAAGCGGCGGGCGTTGAGGAAGCCGGGGACCGAGAGGCGTTCGGGGACGTGTTCCTCGTTGTACCAGCGGTTGAAATCGGCTTCGTGCTCGGGCTCGACCTCGATCATCACCAGCAGCAGGCCTTTGGGCATGGGTTCCTCCTTGGGGGGTTATCGGCAATGCTAGGCGGGTTGGGGGAGAGCCGACAATGCGCGTCGCATTCCTGGGCGTGGGCCACTGGCACACCCCGTTCTACCTGGACCCGTGCCGCGCCCTGCCGGGGGTGACGGTGGTGGGCGTCACCGACCCCGACCCGGCCAAGACCGCGCGCGTGGCCGCCCGCGCCGGCTGCCCCGGCTTCGCCGACGAGGCCGCCCTGCTCGCCGCCGCCCGCCCGGATTTCGTCTTCGTACTCGGGCGGCATTGCGACATGGCCGCCTCGGTGCGCCGAGTGATCGCCGCAAGGGTCCCGTTCGCGGTGGAGAAGCCGGCCGGGCTCACCGCCGCCG
>JAKBCO010000256.1:2028-4423 GCA_021807785.1 Pseudomonadota bacterium | reverse complement strand
CGGCGGCGGCGGTCGCGCGCGGCTTCGCCCTCGCGGTGCAGCTGGCGGCGCCGTTCGTGATCGCCTCGGTGATCTGGCAGCTGGCGGCCGGGGTGGTGGCGCGGCTGATCCCCCGGCTGCAAGTCTATTTCCTGGCCATGCCGGCGCAGATCCTGGGCGGGCTGCTGCTGCTGGGGCTGCTGGCCGGGGGGATCGTCTCGGCCTGGCTCGGCGCGGTGCGGTTGGGCTTCGACCGGCTGCCGGGGCTGAGCTGAGCCGATGGCCGAGGGCGCGCCGGGCCAGGACGACCGCACCGAGGCCGCCACCTCGCGCCGGCTGCAACAGGCGCGCGAGGCCGGGCAGGTGGCGCTCTCGCGCGAACTCGGCGGCTTCGCCGGCCTCGCTGCCTTCGCCCTGATGCTGGCGCTGCTGGCCCCGGCGCTGGCCACACGGCTGGCCGAGCGGCTCGCGATCCCGTTCCGCCATCCGGATTTGCCGCCGGCGGCGGTGATCCGACTGCTCGCCGCCGCCGCCGCGGGGCTGCTGGCGCCGCTGCTGGGCGCGGTCCTCCTGGCTGGCGCGCTGGCGGTGCTGCTGCAAACCGGCTTCCTGGTCAGCGCGGCGTCGCTGCGGCCCAGCCTGGCGCGGCTCAGCCCCGGCGCCGGGCTGCGCCGGCTGTTCGGCGCCGACGCGGTGGTGGAGGCGATCAAGGCGCTGCTGCGGCTGGCGGCGATGGCGGTGGCGCTGTGGCACGCGCTGCGCGGCGAATGGCCGCGCCTGTGGGCGGCGCCGTTCCAGGACCCGCGGGCGATGGTCCCGCTTCTGGCGGCGCTGGCGCTCAGGGTGCTGCTGGCGCTGCTGCTGGTGCAGGGCGCGATCGCGCTCGCCGATATCCTGTGGGTACGCCGCCGCCACGCCCAGGGCTTGCGCATGAGCCGCCAGGAGCTGCGCGAGGAACAGAAGGACATCGACGGCGACCCGAAGATCAAGGCGCGTATCCGCCAGCTGCGCTTCCAGCGGGCGCGGCGGCGGATGCTGGCCGCGGTGCCGCGCGCCACCGTGGTGGTGACGAATCCCACCCACTATGCGGTGGCGTTGGCCTATAATCGCGCGCGCGGCGGGGCGCCGCGGGTGGTGGCGAAAGGGGTGGATGCGATGGCGGCCCGGATCCGCGCGACCGCCGAGGCGCATGGGGTGCCGCTGGTGGCCAATCCGCCGCTGGCGCGCGCGCTGCACCGGCTGGAGCTGGATACCGAGATTCCGCCCGAGCACTACAAGGCGGTGGCCGAGCTGATCGCCTATGTCTGGCGGCTGCGCGCCCCGCGTCCGGCGGCGGCATGACGGCGGACCGCCTGGCGCGGATCGGCGCCGCCACGGCGATGGTGGCGCACGACCTCAACAACATCCTGGCCGGCATCGACGCGGCGGCGGAGGCGGCGGCGGCGCACGCCGATCCGGAAGCCGCCGTGGCGCTGGCCGAGCTCCGCGCCGGCGTGGCCCGCGGCGCCGCGCTGATCCGCGCCCTGCTGCACGAGGGGCGCGGCCCGTCCCGCCCGCCGCGCGCCCGCCCGCTCGACCGGCTGCTGGCCGAGGCGCTGCCGGTGATGGCGCGGCTGCTGCCGCCAGGGGTGCGGCTGATCGCCCGCCCGGCGGCGGCGGAGGCGCCGGTGCGGATCGACCCCGACCGGTTCCACGCCGCGCTGCTCAACCTCGCCGCCAATGCCGTCCAGGCGATGGGGCCGACCGGAACGCTGCGGGTGACCAGCACGGTGCGCCAGCTGCGCCGCCCGTTCCCCACCCTGCCGGTTCCCGGCGCGCCGATGGTCCCGCCGGGGCGCTGGGCGGTGGTCTCGCTCCGCGATTCCGGCCCCGGGATCGCGCCGGAGCTGGCGGCGCGCCTGTTCACCCCGTTCGTCACCACCCGCGCCGAGGGCACCGGCCTCGGCCTGCTCTCGGTGCGCGAAACGATGCACGCCGCCGGCGGCCATCTGGCGCTGGGCGGGGGCCCCGGCCGGGGCCTCGCCGCGCGCCTGTTCCTGCCGCTGCCCGGCGCGGCCGTTGCGCCCGACCCGGGAGCGATCTGGCTGGTCGAGGACGAGGCCCCGCTGCGCCGGCTGATGGCCCGCGCGCTGCGCCAGGCCGGCTGGCGGATCGTCGAGGCGGACTCCGCCGAGGCCGCGCTGGCGCTGCCGTCCGCCCGCCCGGCCTGGGTGGTGGCGGACCTGACCCTGCCGGGGATGGACGGGCTGCGGCTGTTGCGCGCGCTGCGCCGGCGCTGGCCGGGGTTGGGTTCGGTGCTGATCTCGGGCTACGAATCCGCCGGCGGCGCGACTCCGGCGGGCACGGTATTCCTGCGCAAGCCGTTCGCGCTGGCGGCGTTGGTGGCGGCGGTGGGCCCAGGGGTAGGCCCAGGGGT
>JAKBCO010000256.1:0-1928 GCA_021807785.1 Pseudomonadota bacterium | reverse complement strand
GGCCCAGGGGTAGGCCCAGGGGTGGGCCCATTGGCGGGCGCGGGGGAAAGTTCGTAGATTGTTCTTGCGCACCCCACGGACCTGGAACATACTCCGAACGAATGGTTAAGAAATCCTTGCAACCGGAGTTCACGAACTGTTCTCTTGCCGACCGGGAAGGTTCCCTGCAATCTTTACGGGAATTCAACCCGGCGAAATACACGTATCGGTTGTAGTCACGCCCAGCACAGGACTTCCAGAATGGAAAAGAGCAAGGCCCTCGACGCCGCCCTGACCCAGATCGAACGCGCCTTCGGCAAGGGGTCCATCATGCGCATGGGCGCCCGCTCGGCCGACGAGCAGATCGAGGTGATTCCCTCCGGCTCCCTCGGCCTCGATCTCGCGCTCGGCATCGGCGGGATGCCGCGCGGGCGGATCGTCGAGATCTACGGGCCGGAGAGCTCGGGCAAGACCACGCTGGCCCTGCACGCCATCGCCGAGGCGCAGAAGCGCGGCGGCACCTGCGCCTTCATCGATGCCGAGCACGCGCTCGACCCCTCCTATGCGCGCAAGCTCGGCGTCGATGTGGACAATCTGCTGATCAGCCAGCCGGACGCCGGCGAACAGGCGCTCGAGATCGCCGATACGCTGGTCCGCTCCGGTGCGATCGACGTGCTGGTGGTGGACTCCGTCGCCGCCCTGGTCCCGCGCGCCGAGCTGGAAGGGGAGATGGGCGATTCCCACATGGGCCTGCACGCGCGGCTGATGAGCCAGGCGCTGCGCAAGATCACCGGCTCGGTCTCCCGCTCCAACACCATGCTGGTCTTCCTCAACCAGATCCGCATGAAGATCGGCGTGATGTTCGGCAACCCGGAGACCACCACCGGCGGCAACGCGCTGAAATTCTATGCCTCGATCCGCTTGGAGATCCGCCGCATCGGCCAGATCAAGGAACGCGACGAGGTGGTGGGCAACCAGACCCGGGTGAAGGTGGTCAAGAACAAGCTCGCGCCCCCGTTCCGGCAGGTGGAGTTCGACATCATGTACGGGGAGGGCATCAGCAAGGTGGGCGAGCTGCTCGATCTCGGGGTCAAAGTCGGCGCGGTGGAGAAATCCGGCGCCTGGTTCTCCGCCGACAGCCAGCGCATCGGCCAGGGGCGGGAGAACGCCAAGCAGTTCCTGCGCGAACACAAGGACGTGGCCGAGGGCATCGAGCGCCGCATCCGCGAGCAATCGGGGGTGGTGGCGAATCTGATGCTGGCGGCTGAGGAAAACGAGACCGCCGAGGCGGCCGAATAGCCGGACGGGCCGGCCTCTCCCGGCGATACCAACCCTTAGGAGACGAAACCACAAGCCACCGTCATGGCCGGCCTTGAGCCGGCCATCCGCCCGGGCACGCGCCAGCACCGCGCCACCCGCGAGACCTCCCATGACGTTCCCCGAGGCTCGTCACACCGCAAGTCTTCAACACGGAGGCCACGAAGGACCACGGAGCGGTCCGGACCACCGATCGCCGCCGCCCGTCCTTCCCGCGCCGACGCAAGGAGGCAACCGCCATGCTCTCCAGAAGCGGTTGCCGATCCATGAAACCATCCTCGCGGCCCGCCGCGCGATGCACCACCGCCGCCGACCCGATCACCCGCTTCGGCACCCCGGACACGCGCGGCGCCCCCGTCTTGCTCCGCGCCGCTTCGTGGTCCTCGGTGCCCGCCGTGCGAACCACCCCACCCCGACACAGCCCGAACCGCCCGCAGAGTCGGCGCCCAGCCCCGAATCCCCTATACTTCCCCCATGCCCCCTCCCGATCGCTTCGCCCCGCTCGCCGCCCTCGCCGCCCGCCCCGGGGCCGGGCGGATCGCGCCGCTGCTCGCCGATGCGCGCCGCTGTGCCCGGCTGACCCTGACGCTCGACGATCTCAGCCTCGACCTCACCCGCACAGCCATCGACGA
>JAKBCO010000255.1 GCA_021807785.1 Pseudomonadota bacterium | reverse complement strand
GGGAACCTATCGCGGTGCATTGACGCCACCGCCGCGAAGGCCCTAAACGCGGCGGACGGATGGCGGGCGTAGCTCAGTTGGTAGAGCGCCAGGTTGTGGTCTTGGATGCCGTGGGTTCGAGTCCCATCGCTCGCCCCATCCCCCCTCGTTTCAGAAGACCTTGACGATGATCCGATGAAGAATTGGGTCAACGACGGCCGGCACCAGTCGTGTTTCTCGCGCCGCCGCCCGCCAAGGCCGGCCATGACGGGGGAGCGAAACACGCCCCCCCCGCTACTCCGCCGCCATCACCTGCTTCGGATCCGCCCCCACCCGCCCGCCACCGGCAGCCGCCTCCCGCGCCAGCTGGAAATCATAGCGCACCGATGGGATGCCCCTCACCGGCGCCGCCGGGTCCTCGGCCACCGCGCCCACCACCAGCGGGCCGGACACCCCAAAGACGGTGTCGCTGTCGATATGCGGATCGTCGCCGAAATAGAGCGCGGTCACCAATTCCCGGTAGCCCGGCGCGCCGATCAGGAAATGGATATGCGCCGGCCGGCAGCCATGCCGCCGCTGCTGATGCACCAGCGCCCCCACCGGCCCGTCCATCGGGATCGAATAGCCCAGCGGCTTGACGGTGCGGACATGGAACCACCCCTCCGCGTCGCAACGGACATTGCCGCGCATGTCGGTAGCCGCCCCGCCATCCACTTGCAGGTCGTACCACCCCTCGGCATTGGTCTGCCAGAGCTGCACCAGCGCGCCCGGCACCGGATGCCCATCGGTATCCGTCACCCGGCCCCACAGCAGCAGCTCCGGCCCCTTGCCATCCACCGCGATAGAGCCGCCGAGCGGCACCTCCGGCGCATCCTGCCGGTAGAACGGCCCGAGCAGAGAGGAGGTTGTGCCCAGCTCCGCCGCCTCCCGGTCATGCAGCAGGTTCACCAGAGCCGACAGGCCCAGGACGTCCGACAGCAGGATGAACTCCTGGCGTGCCGGGGTGCAGGTCTGCCCGACCCGGGTGAGGAAGCTGATCGCGGTCAACCACTCGTCGGGCGTCAGTTTCACGTCTCGGGCGAAATCGTGCAGGTGGCGCACTAAGCTCCCCATGACCTCGCGCAGCCGTGGGTCGGTGGTGGTGGCCATCTGCGCCAGAACGTCATCGGTCACCGTCTCGACGGTCAGGTCCTGCATGGCGGGAGCTCCGGTTCGCGCGGCTCAGGCCGCGGCCTGGGCGGGGCGGAAGGTTTCCATCACTTCGGAAGCGAAGGCACGCAGATTGGCCACCGAGGCGCGCGGATCGACCAGCAGGATGTTCTCCACCCCGCCCGCCCGCAGCCGTTCCAGCTTGGCGATGACCTCCTCCGGCGTGCCCAGCAGCGGGGCATCGTCGTGGCGCACGTCGTCGGGCGCCACCTCGCCGCGGCGCAGATCGCCGATCACGTTCAGCACCTGGGCGCGAGTGGCGAAGGCGGCCTCCCGCTCCTCCTCCGAATGGATCAGTTGCAGCGCCCGCGTGGTGCCGACCATGGAGGGGTCGTAGGCGCGCCCGATCTTCGCGCACTCCTCACGGAAAATCCCCACCCGCTCGATGGTAATGCCGACCGATCCGAGCTGATCCAGCAGCAGGTTGTAACCCTCCCGCGCGGCGCGGCGGATCGAGTCCGGGGAGCCGGCGGCCAGCCACAGCGGCGGGTGGGGCAACTGGATCGGCTCCGGCTCCACCACCACGTTCTCGTAGTTCCAGCGCTTGCCGTGGTGGGAGAACCGTCCCTCCGCGGTCCAGGCCTTGCGGATCACCTCCACTGCCTCGTCGAAGCGCTCGGTGGCTTCCTCCGGCGGGATGCAGAACCCGGCGAACTCGGCGGCGCGATAGCCCTTGCCGACGCCGAGATCGAGCCGCCCGCCGGACAGCAGATCGAGCGTCGCCGCCTGCTCGGCGACCAGGATCGGGTTATGCCAGGGCAGCACCACCACCGCGGTGCCGAGGCGGATGCGGCTGGTGCGCGCGGCCAGGTATGCCAGCAGGCTCATCGAGGCCGAGACCTGCCCCTGACCCGTAAAATGGTGTTCGACCAGGAAGACGCTGTCGAGGCCGAGCCGTTCGGCTTCCACCACATACTCGATGAAATCGCGATAGCCGTGGCTGTCGCCGTAGCCGACGGCGGGCCCACCCGTCATCCGCTTGGTGCGCGCGCCGCCGAACAATCCGAACCGCATGCCTTGAACTCCCTGGGGGATTTTCCTTAGCTTGCGCGGCCGGACGGTGTGCGGTCAAGATGATCGCCGATCGGGGAGAGGTGCGATGCGCACGGCGGTGGTGACGGGCGGGACCAGCGGACTGGGCCGGGCGATGGCGCTCGGGCTGATGCGCGCCGGGTTCCGGGTGCTGGCAGTGGGGCATATCGCGGCGGATGCCGCCGAGACGGAGCGGCTGGCCGAGGGCGGCGCCCTATCCTGCCTGGTTGCCGACCTGCGCGCGCCGGGCGCGCCGGATCAAGTGCTGAACGCCGCCGTCGCGCGCTTCGGTCCGGTCGATATTCTGGTCAACAACGCCGGGCTCACCTTCACCTATATCGACCCACGCCGCTTCCTCGACGGCCCGCGCCGGTTTCACGAATTGTCTGACACGATCAACCATGACGTGATGGCGGTGAACTTCCTCGCCGCCGAGGCGCTCGCGCGGCGGGCGGCGCCGGGCATGATCGCGCGCGGCTGGGGGCGCATCGTCAATGTGACGACCAAGCTCGATACGATGAACCGGGTCGGCAGCGCCGCCTATGGCGCGTCCAAGGCGGCGCTGGAGATGGCAAGCGAGATCTGGGCGAAGGAGCTCGATGGCACGGGGGTCACGGTCAATGTCGTCAATCCCGGCGCCGGCGCCAACACGCCGGGGATGGCCGCGGAGATGCGCGCCTGGAGCGCGGCCGGAACGAAACCGAAGCTGGTCGAGCCGGAGGAGATGGTGCCGCCCCTCCTGTTCGTCGTCTCCGAGGCGGCGAATACGGTGAACGGCTTCCGCTTCGATGCCAATGCCTGGGACCAGGACCTGTTGCCCCGAGAGGCTGCGCGCGCCTGCGCCCGACCCGCGGGGTTTACGATGCATCCGGCCGGGGCCTGGGACGCGGAGGCCCCGCGATGACCCCGCTCGACCCCGCCGCGATCCGCTTCCATCGCCAGGGCGAGGGCCCGGCCCTGGTGCTGCTGCACTGCCTCGGCGTCACCCACGCGCTGTGGGAGCCGCTGGCCCCGCTGGCCGACCGCTTCACCCTGCTGTCCTACGATTTCCCCGGCCATGGCGACGCCGCCCCGTCCCCGGGCGGCTACACGGTGGAGGCGCTGGCCGACCAGCTCGCCGCCCGCCTGCGGGCGGAGTCGATCGGGCCGGTGCATCTCTGCGGCCTGTCGCTGGGCGGGCTGGTGGCGCAGGCCTTCGCCGCCCGCCATGCGGCGCTCACCGGCCGGGTGGTGCTGGGCGACACCACCCCGCGCTACCCGGAGGAGATGCGCGCGATGTGGGTCGCCCGCGCCGCCGCCGCCCGCCGCGACGGGGTGGCGAGCCTGGTCCCCGGCCTCTTGCGGATCTGGTTCACCGAGCCGTTCCTGACCGCCGACCCGCCGGCGGTGCAATGGGTGCGCGCGACGCTCTCCGCCTGCGACGGCGAGGCCTATGGGCGCGCCTGCGAGGCGCTGGGCGCGGCCGAGCTGCGCCCGCTGCTTTCGGACATCGCCGCGCCCGCGCTGGTGATCTGCGGCACCGGGGAAAGCCAGGCGTTCCGCGACGCCGCCCGGCTGATGGCCGGCACCCTTCCGCGCGCGCGGCTGGAATGGGTGGGGCCGGCCGGGCATTGCTCGGTGCGCGAGCAGCCGGCGCGCTGGCTTTCGGCGGTGCGGGAGTTCCTCTCCGCCTGATCGCGGGGCGGTGATGCTGCACCGCACGGCTTGCCCGTTGCAATGGCAACCGCCCCGGGCGCAAGCTGGCGGCGTGCCGACAAGGGGAGCACGCCCATGACCACGATTGCCGTAATTCTGCGCCACAAAGGCGATGAGGTAATCACCGTCGCCCCGGAAACCACCGTGCCCGCCCTGGCCGGAGTGCTGCGGGAGCGGCGGATCGGCGCCGTGCTGGTCACCGACCCTGACGATCAGCTGCTGGGGATCGTGAGCGAGCGCGACATCGTCACCAGCCTCGGCAGCGTCGGCGCGATCACCTTGGAAATGACCGCGGCCCAGCTGATGACCCGCGTTCTGAGCACCATCGGCCCGCGCGACAGCGTGGAACAGGCGATGACGCTGATGACCGAGCGTCGCGTGCGCCACCTGCCGGTGCTGGATTCCGGCCATATCGTCGGGCTGGTCAGCATCGGCGACGTGGTGAAGGCGCGCATCCTGGACCAGGACCAGGCGGTCGATCATTTGCGTGCCTATATCGCCGGGACGGG
>JAKBCO010000034.1 GCA_021807785.1 Pseudomonadota bacterium | reverse complement strand
TCGCTGCGGCTGGACCCGCAGGCGGGGGAGGAACTGAGCGGGCACCATGCGCGCCCGGCAGCGGCGCCGGCCCCGGCGATCGGGGCGGCGGCGCCGGCGCGGGAGGGGTAGCGCGGGCGTTGCGCCGCGCTGGACGCGCTTTGACCCGCCCCGGCCCGCGCGATAGAGCCGCCCAGCACCAGGGGCACCCAGCATGGACCTGAAAGACCATATCCGCGGCATTCCGGATTTCCCGAAGCCCGGGATCCTGTTCTACGACATCTCCACCCTGCTGCGGCACGCCGATGCCTGGCAGGTGGCGATGGGGCGGATGGCGCGCGCGGTGCTGCCCTATCAGCCCGATCTGCTCGCCGGCATCGAAAGCCGCGGCTTCCTGATCGCCGCCCCGCTGGCGCTGAAACTCGGCTGCGGCTTCGTCATGCTGCGCAAGCGCGGCAAGCTGCCGGGGGCGACCACCGGGCTCGACTACGCGCTGGAATATGGCGCCGACCGCATCGAGATCCAGGCCGACGCCATCGGCCGCGGCCAGCGGGTGGTGGTGGTCGATGACCTGCTCGCCACCGGCGGCACGCTCGCCGCCGGGATCGCGCTGCTGCGCGCGGCGGGGGCGGAGGTGCCGGCGGCGGCGGCGCTGATCGAGCTGACCTTCCTCAACGGCCGCGCCCGGCTGGACGTGCCGTTCCAGTCGCTGGTGGCCTACGACGAGTAGCTGCTACCCGGCCTCGCGGGTGCGGGTGCGCAGGGTCACGAACTCCTCCGCCGCGGTCGGATGGATGCCGATGGTGCGGTCGAAATCCGCCTTCGTCGCCCCCATCGCCACCGCGATACCCAGACCCTGCATGATCTCGGGCGCGTCCTCGCCCAGCATATGCGCGCCCAGCACCCGCCCCGAGGCCTGATCGACCACCAGCTTCATCAACGACCGCCGCGCCCGCCCCGAAAGCGTGTGGCGCATCGGCGTGAAGCGGCTGACATAGACATCCACCTTGCCGCGGGCGGCGGCGGCTTCCTCGGACAAGCCGACGGTGGCGACCGGCGGGGTGGAGAACACCGCGGTCGGCACGTTTTCCAGCGAGATCCGCCGCGGCTTGCCCCCGAACAGGCTGTCGGCGAGCGCATGGCCCTCGGCGGTGGCGACCGGGGTCAGGTTCAGCCGGTCGGTCACGTCGCCGATGGCGAAGATATGCGGCTGGGTGGTGCGCAGATGCGCATCCACCACCACCGCGCCGGTGGCGGTGACGGCGACGCCGGCCGCTTCGAGGCCGAGGTTTTCGGTGGCCGGGCGGCGGCCGGTGGCGAAGAACACGAGATCGGCGGCGATCGCTCCGCCGGTGCTCAGGAGCAGCCGGTGGCCCGCCCCGTCGGCCTCGATCCGCTCGGGCGTCACGCCGGGATGCAAGGTCACGCCGCCGGAAGCCAGCGCCTCGGCCAGCGCCTCACGCAGGTCGTGGTCGAAGCCGCGCAGCGGCAGGGGGGCGCGATAGACCAGGTCCACCGCCGCGCCGAGGGCCGAGAAGATGCCGGCGAACTCGACCGCGATATAGCCGCTGCCCAGGATCGCGACCCGCTTCGGCAGCGCCGGCAGGTAGAAGGCGTCGTCGGAGACGATGCCGCGCTCCGCCCCCGGAATGGGAAGGCGGGTGGGGTGGCCGCCGGTGGCGATGACGATGCGCTCGGCGGTGATCGTCCGGCCGCCGACATCGAGGCTGTTGGGGCCGGTCAGCCGGGCGCGGGCGTCGAAGATGGTGGCCCCGGCGCCGTCCAGCAGCTTACGGTAGATGCCGGCCAGGCGGGAGATCTCGCGGTCCTTGGCGGCCAGCAGCTTGCCCCAGTCATGCGGACCCTTGCGGATGGACCAGCCGAAACCGGCGGCGTCCTCCGCCCAGGCGCCGTATTCGCCGGCCTGCACCAGCAGCTTCTTCGGCACGCAGCCGATATTGACGCAGGTGCCGCCCCAGAACCGGTCCTCGGCGATGCCGACGCGGGCGCCGTGGCCGGCGGCGATGCGCGCGCACCGCACCCCGGCCGAGCCGCCGCCGATCACGAAAAGGTCGAAATCCATCCGCCGCCACCTGTTCCCGATTCCGCCGGATGAAAGGCGGAACCGGGGGATCAGGCAAGCCCGCTGCTATTTCGGCAGGTCGGCGTCACGGGTCTCGCGCCCCATCAGCATGGCGACGACGCTGATGAGGGCGGCGCAGGTCATCACTGCCGAGGCGGTGGCGAAATTGCCGCCGAACGGGGCCACCAACAGCCCGGCCACCAGCGGGCCGAAACTGGTCACCACCCGGCCGGAGCCGTTGCAGAAGGCCACCGCGGTGGCGCGCATCTGGGTGGGGAACAGTTCCGGCAGGTAGATCGCATGGCCGGAGAAGACGCCGAAGACGAAGAAGCCGAAGATCGGCAGCACATAGGGGTAGGGTCCCCAGGTGGTGGCGAAGCCGAACAGGCCGACGCCGGAGATGACGGTGCCGAGGCTGTACATGACAATTGTGGCGCGCCGGCCGAAGGCGTCGGCCAGGAACCCGAACGCGGCGTAGCCGGCGATGCCGCCCAGGCCCCAGAGTTCCATCCCGCGGGTGATGTAGGGCACCACCCCCATGCCGACGATGCCCTGCTTGTGCAGCAGCATCGCCTGGATGGTGGGCAGCCAGAGCTGGCTGGTCCAGATGGCGAGCAGCGAGCCGAGCGCGAACAGCACACCGACCAGCGTGTTGTAGCGGTTCTGCGCGGTGAAGAGCTGCGGCCAGGAGAATTTCAGGAACTCGTGATCCTCGGCGCTGCGGTCCCTGGTCGCGGCGAGGGCTTCGCGGCGGGCGCGGACGGCGGCGAAATGTTCCGGCTCGACCATGCCGCGGCGCAGCATCAGCAGCAGCAGGGCGGGGACGATGCCGGCGAAATAGACCGCTTGGTAACCGAATGGGGCGAGCCCGTGATACATCTGCGCGGCGATCAGGTTGCCGAAGCCGGCGCCGGTCATCATGATGCCGAGCACGCGGGCGCGGTGCTGCTCGGCGAAGGCTTCCGCGACCAGCGGGATGCCCACCACCAGCTCGGCCCCGGTGCCGAGGCCGGCGAGGAAGCGGCAGCCCCCGAACAGCCAGAGATTGGGGGCCACGCCCTGGAGGGCGGTGAAGACGCTGTACATGGCGATGCTGATCGCCAGGGTGCGGACGCGGCCGAGATAGTCGGCGACGGTGCCGAAGACGAAGCCGCCGACCGCCCAACCCATCAGCCCGGCCATGGCGAGCCAGCCGCCGATCTTGCCGAGCAGGGCGTTGCTGACCGGGCCGCCGTAGAGGGCGACGACGGTGGGTTTGAGGACCAGCGCGAAGAGGGTGAAATTGGTGATGTCGAGGGACCAGCCGAGCCAGCAGACGAGGAACACCATCCATTGATAGCGGGTGAATCCGCGCAGCCAGCCCAGGCTGCCGCCGAGGGCTTGTTCGTTTTGCATTGAGGCCTCCCTGAGCCTTTATGTGGGTGGCCCCGGTCGTGAGTCTGCCGGGGCTCGGGGGGAGCATGGGGCGGGTGGGAGGTGTTTGCAACCGGAATCGTCGGCTGGGGCTGCCGGTCCCAGGCCGCTCCGCACGCTCGACGCGGGTGGTCTGCCGTCCGTCGAACACGCACGGATGCACGATCTCCCCCATCAGGTCGGTCAGCGCGCCGCCGAAGCTTCTGGCCTCGCGCCGCAAATCCAGGTTGGCGAGGACGGCGATTCCGAGTCGGAACAGCTCGATGCCGAGCCGGAACCTGTCATGCCGGCCGGCCGGGTTGGCGGGCGGCGGCGAGCGCGACCACGATCGCGCACAAGCGTATGGTCGGCCGCCCTCTTCGAGGACCGATCCCGGGCTATGGACCCGAAGTTGCGGGGCGGAGCGCCGATAAGGGGGGCCTCGCGCCGAAGCAATCGGCCGGGCCGGGAGCGGTCCATCGGCTGCTCGGAATCCGCATGAGTTTCAATGTGTTGCTGAAAAGTGAGGCGTCGATGTCAACGCACCACCGGCACGCCGGCCCCGGCGCGGCGTGGGCGCGCCCCGCACACCCGCCCGCCGTCTTGCGGGGCCGGGCGCCGGTGGCTATATCGGCGCCTCCCGCGGGGCGCGCCCCTCGGTCGGAGTGTAGCTCAGCCTGGTAGAGCACTGTGTTCGGGACGCAGGGGCCGGAGGTTCGAATCCTCTCACTCCGACCAATCACGCCATGATGGTGATCCGCGCCAGCCGGGCGAGCTGCGTCGGGTCCAGCGTGTAGAGCCGGTCCATCAATTCCACCTGCAAGGAGCCCGGCCCGGACGCGCGCGGCATCGCGAGCTCGGCCGCCACCCCCAGCATGGTCAGCCCATGCACCGCGGCGGCCAGCGGATCGCGCCGCACCGCGAGGCAGGCGCCGATCAGCGCGGTGGCGGTGCAGCCCATCCCGGTCACCCGTGTCATCATCGGATGGCCGTTGCGCAGCGCGACCATGCGGGTGCCGTCGGTGACGTAGTCCACCGCCCCGGTCACCGCCACCACCGTCCCGGCCCGCCTCGCCAGCAGCCGCGCCGCGTCCAGCGCTGCCTCGGGTGTGGCGGTGGAATCCACCCCGCGTCCGGCGCCCGTCGGTACCCCGGCCAGGGCGGCGATCTCCGAGGCGTTGCCGCGCACGACCGCCGGGCGCAGCGCCAGCAGGTCCTCGGCCAGCGCCGCGCGCGTGGGGATGGCGCCCGCCGCCACCGGGTCCAGCACGAACGGCACCGAAGCGGCGTGGGCGGCGGCGGCGGCGGCGCGGATCGCCGCCGCGCGCGGCGGCGATAGCGTGCCCAGGTTGAGCACCAGCGCGTCGGCCCGGGCGGCGAAGTCGGCCACCTCGTCCGCCCCCTCCACCATCGCCGGCGAGGCGCCGACCGCCAGCAGCGCGTTCGCGGTCAGGTTGGTGACGACGAAATTGGTGATGTTATGGATCAGCGGCGCGCGAGCGCGGATCAGCTCCAGGGTCTCGGCGACGTTGGCGTAATCAGGCAAGGGCGCGCTCCAGCAGCTCGATCGAATGGATCGCGCGCCGGCCCGCGAGGTCGCGGATCTGGTGGCGGCACGAGGTCCCGTCCGCAATGATAATATCATCTTCGGCCGCCGCTTCGAGCGCCGGCAGCAGCCCCGCCGCGGCCATGGCGCGCGAGGCCGCCTGGGTTTCCGCCTGGTAGCCGAAAGCGCCGGCCATCCCGCAGCAGGAAGCGGCGATCGGGCGCAGGGTGAGCTCGGGGATGCGGCGCAGCGCCGCCAGGGTGGGGGCGAAGGCGCCGAAGGATTTCTGGTGGCAATGCCCGTGGATATGGGCGGTGGCGGGCAACGGGCGCAACCGCAGCTTCGGGTTCTCGCGGGAAAGGAACTCGCCGATCAGCACCGTCCGCGCGGCGAGCGCGCGCGCCTCCGGCCCCGGCAGCAGGGCGGGGAGTTCGTCGCGCAGGGTGAACAGGCACGAGGGTTCGAGCCCGATCACCGGGGCATCGCCGGCCAGCGCGGCCAGGGTACGCCGTGCGGTGGCGCGGGCGGCCTCCAGCCGGCCGGCGGCGAGGTCGGTCCGCCCGCAGCAGAGCGGGCCACCCGGGGCCGCGGGCAGGCGGATGCGGTAGCCCGCGGCCGACAGCACCGCCAGCGCCGCCCGCACCGGTTCGGGCTCGAACCAGCGGTTGAAGGTATCGACGAACAGCATCACCTCGCCGGCGCTGCCGTCGGAGACGAAGGCGCGGGCGTCGCGATCACGGAACGGATCGGGGCGGAATTCCGGCAGACTGCGGGTGGCCGAAAGTCCGAGATGGCGTTCGGCGAGCCGGCGCAGCAGCGGCGAGCGGTTGCGCCAGTTGGCGAGCCTGGGCACACGCGCGGCCAGCGGTGCCAACCGCGGCAGGGCGGCGATCAGCCGTTCGCGCGCGGCGATGCCATGCCGCGCCGCCCGCGCCGCCATCACTTCCAGTTTCATCTTCGCCATATCCACCCCGGTCGGGCATTCCCGCCGGCAAGCCTTGCAGGAGACGCAAAGCGCCATCGCCTCGGCAGCCGCGTCGGAGGCCATCGCGTCCGGCCCCAGCTGGCCGGTCAGCGCCAGCCGCAGCGTGTTGGCCCGGCCGCGGGTGACATGGGTCTCCTCCCGCGTCGCGCGGAAGGACGGGCACATCACCTCCGGGCCGAACGCCCGGCAGGTGCCGTTGTTGTTGCACATCTCGACCGCGCCGAGCAGTCCGCCCAGCGGGCCGGGATGGTCGGACCAGTCGAGTTGCGGGGTGAACCCCGCGGCCGGGGCGTAGTCCGGGCCGTAGCGGAACAGCGCGCGGTCATCCATGCGCGGGGCGCGGGTGATGCGCCCGGGGTTGAAGAGCGCCGCGGGGTCGAAGGCGTCCTTCACCGCCTCGAAGGCGCGGGCGATGCGGGAGCCGAACATCGGCTCGTTGAACTCGGACCGGGCGATGCCGTCGCCGTGTTCGCCGCTGTGGCTGCCCTTGTATTCGCGCACCAGGGCGAAGCATTCCTCGGCGATCGCGCGCATCCGCCGCGCGTCCGCGCCGTCCTTCATGTTGAGCACCGGACGCACGTGCAGGCAGCCGACCGAGGCGTGGGCGTACCACGTCCCCTTGGTACCATGGCGGGCGAACACCGCGTTCAGCCGTTCCGTATAGTCGGCGAGGTCGTCGAGATCGACCGCGCAATCCTCGATGAACGAGACCGGCTTGGCATCCCCCTTCATCGACATCATGATGTTGAGCCCCGCCTCGCGCACCGCGGCGATGGCGTTCTGGAAGGTGGCGTCGGTGGCGCGCACCACCGCTTTCGGGTGGCCGAGATCGGCCATCATGGTTTCAAGATCATCGAGTTTCGCGGCGAGCGGCCGGTCGGCCTCGCCGTGGAACTCGACGATCAGCAGGCTGTCGGGCTCGCCGATCAGCATGGCATCGATGGTGGCGCGGTAGATCGGGATGGCGCGGCCGAGGTCGATCATGGTGCGATCGACCAGCTCGACCGCCTCCGGGTCCAGCGTGACCAGGTGGCGGGCGGCTTCCATGGCGGCGCGGAAGCTGGGGAACTGGCAGATGCCCAGCACCTTGCGCGGCTTGAGCGGGTGCAGGATCAGCTCGATCGCGGCCGAGAAGGCCAGCGTCCCCTCCGATCCGACCAGCAGGCGGGCCGGGTTGTCGCGGCCGTTGCGTTTCGCCTCCGGCGTCAGGGCGTCGATGTTGTAGCCGCCCACCCGGCGCAGCTGGCGGGGGAAGCGGGCGGCGATCTCGGCCGCCTCGCGCCGGCCGAGGGCGTAGAGCTGGTCCATCAGCCCGGCCACCGGGCCGGCGGGGGCGTTCGTGTCGGGGCCGAACACATGGCGGCTGCCGTCGGGCAGGATGGCGTCGATGGCGGCGACGTTGTCGGCCATCAGCCCGTAGCGGATGGATTTCGACCCGCAGGAGTTGTTGCCGGCCATGCCGCCGATGGTGCAGCGGGCATGGGTGGAGGGATCGACCGGGAAGAACAGCCCGTGCGGGCGCAACGCGGCGTTGAGGTCGGCCAGCACGATGCCCGGTTCCACCCAGGCGCGACGGGCGGCGGGATCGATGGAAATCACTCGGTCGAGGTATTTCGCGCAGTCGATCACCAGGGCACGGTTGACGGTCTGCCCGCACTGGCTGGTGCCGGCGCCGCGGGCCAGCACCGGGGCGTGGTTCTCGCGCGCGATCGCGAGGGTGGCGATGACGTCGTCGAGGGAGCGCGGGATGACCGCGCCGATCGGGTCGATCTGGTAGATCGAGGCATCGGTGGCGTAACGGCCGCGGCCGGCCGGATCGAAGCGGAGCTCGGCGGCGGTCTCGCGCGCGAGTCGGGCGGCGAGCGCGGGGTCGCCGAGCGGGGTGAGCGGGGTCATGGCGGGAGTGTGGCGGAAAGCGGGTCCCGGGGGAACGTTGCCCGCCTATCCTTCGGTCGGGTGGAAGAATCCGTGCACCCGCCGCGCCGTCTCCCGCGAGATCCCGGGGGCTGCCTGGAGGTCCGCCAGCCCGGCCGCCCGCACCCCGCGCGCCGAGCCGAAATGGTTGAGCAGCGCCCGCTTGCGCGCCGCGCCGATGCCGGGGATCTCGTCCAGCTCGGAGGTGGTGAGCACCCGCGACCGCCCGGCGCGATGGGTGGAGATCACGAACCGATGCGCCTCGTCGCGCAGCCGTTGCAGGAAATAGAGCACCGGATCGCGCGGCGGCAGCTGGAACGCCGGCTTGCCGACCGGGTGGAACCATTCGCGCCCGGCGTCGCGGTCCGGTCCCTTGGCGATGCCCACCAGCGGGATCGCGTCCATGCCGAGCGCGGCCAGGGTTTCCCGCGCCGCCGAGACCTGCCCGGCGCCGCCGTCGATCAGCACGAGGTCGGGCAGGTCGGGGGCACC
This sequence comes from Pseudomonadota bacterium, assembly GCA_021807785.1. Classification (GTDB taxonomy): domain Bacteria; phylum Pseudomonadota; class Alphaproteobacteria; order Acetobacterales; family Acetobacteraceae; genus JAJZVS01. The sequence goes on along the minus strand of JAKBCO010000034.1, from coordinate 10,332 downwards.
GCCGGCTTCGGCCTCGCGCTTCGCCCGGCCGAAGCGGCGTTCCAGCACTTCGCGCATCATGGCGAAATCGTCGCCGGGGGCGAGCGGGCCGCGGATGGCGAATTTGCGGTAGGCGGCGCGGAGGAAGCCCTCGGCGCCGGCGACGATCATGGCACCGTAGGCGTTGGCGCCCATGATGTGGCTGTTGTCATAGACCTCGATCCGCCGCGGCGGGGCGGGCAGGGCGAACAGGGCGGCGGTGGCTTCCAGCAGCTTTGCCTGGCCGGCGGCCTCGGCCAGCCGGCGTTCCAGCGCCTCGCGCGCGTTGGTTTCGGCGTGGTCCAGCACGGCGCGCTTCTCGCCGCGCTGCGGCAGGGCGATCTCCACCCTGCGGCCGGCTTTCAGGCTCAGGGCTTCGGCGATCAGCGCCTGCTCGGCCAGCTTCTGGTTGACCAGCAGCAGCGGCGGCGGCGGCTTGTCGTCGTAGAATTGGGCGATGAAGGCGGCCAGCACCTCGGCCGGGCCGTCGGCGCGGGAATGGGCGGGGAAATGGGCGCGGTTGCCGTTGTTGCGCCCGCCGCGGATGAAGAAGACCTGCACGCAGCTCTGCCCGGCCGCCTGCCAGACGGCGATCACGTCGGCATCCGCGAGGCTGGCGGGGTTGATCACGTCGGTCGCCTGCACCTGGGTCAGGCCGCGGATACGGTCGCGGATCGCCGCCGCGCGTTCGAATTCCAGCGCGCCGGCGGCGGCTTCCATCTCGGCCGCCAGGTCCTGCTGCACCGCGGCGGTGCGGCCTTCCAGGAACCCCCGCGCCTGGCCCACCAGCGCCGCGTAGTCGGTCTCGGAGATCCGCCCGACGCAGGGGGCGGAGCAGCGGCGGATCTGGAACAGCAGGCAGGGCCGGGTGCGGGCGGCGAAGACGGTGTCGGCGCAGGAGCGCAGCAGGAACACCCGCTGCATCGCCGTGACCGTCTGGTTGACCGCCCAGGCGGAGGCGAACGGGCCCCAGTAGCTGGCCTTGCGCTCCCGCGCGCCGCGATGCTTGGCGATCTGCGGGTAGGGGTGATCCTCGGTCAGCATCAGCCAGGGGTAGGATTTGTCGTCGCGCAGGACGATGTTGAAGCGCGGCTTGAGGCGCTTGATGAGGTTCGCTTCCAGCAGCAGCGCCTCGGCCTCGGTGGGCGTGGTGATGATTTCCATCGCCCGGGTTTCGGAGACCATCCGGCGCAGCCGTTCCGGCAGGCGGGCGGGCTGGGTGTAGGCGATGACGCGCCGCGACAGCGCCCGGGCCTTGCCGACGTAGAGCGCCTCCCCCTTGGCATCCAGCATCCGATAGACCCCGGGGCTGGCGGGCAGGGTGGCCAGGGTGGCGGCGATGACGGCGGCGCCCCAAGGGGGATCTATGGGGGGATCGGCGGGGGGATCCGAGGTATCGCTCATGGGGTGGTCAGAAGCTGGCGGGTTGTCCACGGAATCTGTGGATAACCCTGTGGAGGTTTCCGGGACGCAGGGGGCCAAGCCGGCGGAACTCCGTCGCTTCGCCCGGTTTGCCCAAAATCGCGGCACGACGGTAAGTCACTGATTCTAAATCTTTCCTCTGCGATTTCGCCTGTATCCGGCAGCTTCGCCCAGTATGTCACTGTTGTGACAGTGCCGCCCGGTCAGGCAGTGGACAAGTCGGAGGGCCGGCGCTCGATTTCCACCCCCGCCGATGCCGCATCCGCGAAGACGGTCAGCTTTTCGACGCGGACCCTGGCCAGCAACACGCGCCGGTCGCTGAGACAAATCTCGGCGATCCGTTCCGCCAGCGTCTCCACCAGGCGGACATGGCCGCTCGCCACCAGCGCTCGCACCTGCGCGGCCAGGGTCTCGTAATCCACCACCCGCGCCAGCTCGTCGCGGCCCACCGGCGCGCGGGAGCGAGCACGGGCGCCGTCATCCTCCACCCCCAGGTCGAGATTGATGCGGATCGGCTGCGGGCCGGCGAGCTCGTGCGGATGCACGCCGATCCGCGCCGGCAGCACCAGGTCGCGCACGAAGACGTGGCGGAGCGCGCGGGCGGCGGAGGCGATGCGGGTTTCCATCGGGTCACTCCTCGAGCGGCGGGTCGGTGCGGCCCGATGCCCATTGCAGATGCTGCCCGCCATCCAGCGCGATCATCTGTCCGGTCATGGCGGGAAGCGACAGGATCGCCAGCGCGGCGCGGGCGACCTCCTCGGGGCTGGTGCCGCGGCCGAGCGGGGTCATCGCACATTGGGCGGCGAATTGCGCCGCGGTCTGCCGGGTGCTGGGCAGCGCCGGCCCGGGGCCGATCGCGTTCACCCGGATGCGCGGGGCGAGCGCCAGCGCCAGCGACTGCGTCAGCGCCCAGAGCGCGGCCTTGGAGACGGTGTAGGAGGTGAAATGCGGGGTCAGCGACCAGACCCGCTGGTCCAGCATGTTGATGACCGCGCCCTCCGCGCCCTCCGGCAGGGCGCGGGCGAAGCCCTGGGTCAGCACGAAGGGGGCGCGCAGGTTGGGCTCCAGATGGGCGTCCCAGCTGGCGCGGGTGGCGGTGTCCCAGGCGTCGCGCTCGAAGGTGGAGGCGTTGTTGACCAGGATGCCGATCGGGCCGAGGGCTTCGGTGGCGGAGGCGATCAGCCCTTCGGTGGCGGACTCGCGGGTGAGATCGGCTGCCAGCGGCACGGCGCGGCGGCCGATGGCGCGGATGGCGGCCAGCGTCGCCTCGGCCTCGGCCGAGGGGGCGCGGACATGCAGCGCGATGTCGCAGCCGGCGCCGGCCAGGGCCAGGGCGAGGGCGCGTCCCAGGCGGCGGGCGCCGCCGGTCACCAGCGCGGCACGGGGGAGGGTTTCGGGCAGCATTGCCCCAGCATAGGCCGGGCCGCGCCGGGCGCGAACCGGGCTGCGCGCCCGCCGCGGGGCTGCTAAGTTCGGCGGATGGACGCCCCCGCGATCTCGAACCTGCCGGAATTCACCGTGGCGGAGATTTCCGGGGCGATCAAACGCGCCCTGGAAGGTGGCTTCGGCCGGGTGCGGGTGCGCGGGGAGATCACCGAGCTCAAGCGCTACCCCTCGGGCCACATCTATTTCTCGCTCAAGGACGAGACCGCGAAGCTGGCCGGGGTGATCTGGAAATCCGCCGTCCCGCGCCTGGGCATGGTGCCGGAGAACGGGGTGGAGGTGATCGCCACCGGCCGGATCAGCGCCTACACCGACCGCTCCTCTTATCAGCTGCAAGTGGACCGGCTGGAATATGCCGGCGCCGGGGCGCTGCTGGCGCGGATCGAGGCGCTGCGGGTCCGGCTGGCCGCCGAGGGGCTGTTCGGCGCCGAGCGCAAGCGCAAGCTGCCGCTCCTGCCGGCGGTGATCGGCGTCATCAGCTCGGAACGCGGCGCGGTGATCCAGGACATCCGCACCACGATCGCCCGCCGCTTCCCGCGCCCGATCCTGCTCTGGCCGGTGCCGGTGCAGGGGGAGGGCGCGGCGGCGCGCATCGCCGCCGCCATTGAGGGTTTCAACGCGCTGCCCGCCGACGGGCCGGTGCCGCGGCCGGACCTGCTGATCGTCGCCCGCGGCGGCGGCAGCCTGGAAGACCTGATGGCCTTCAACGACGAGGCGGTGGTGCGCGCCGCCGCCGCCAGCCGGATCCCGTTGATCTCGGCGGTGGGCCACGAGACCGACACCACCCTGATCGATTTCGCGGCCGATCGTCGCGCGCCCACGCCGACCGCGGCGGCCGAGCTCGCGGTGCCATCGCGGGCCGAACTCGCCGAGCAGCTGGCGCAGAGCGGCGCCCGGCTCGCCGGCGGACTGCACCGGCTGACCCAGGCGCGCCGGCTGGCGCTGGGCCGGGCCGAGCGCGGCCTGCCCGACCTGCCGGCGCTGCTGGGCAGCGCGCGCCAGCGGCTGGACGACCGCGGCGAGCGGCTGGCGCTGGCGCTGCCCAATCTGCTGGCCGGGCGGCGCAACGCCCTGGTGCGCGCCGGCGCCGGGCTGCCCGATCTGCCGGCCCTGCTGGCGGCGGCGCGGCAGGGGGCCGAGGCGCTGGCCTTGCGGCTCGCCCGCGCCCTGCCGACGCGGCTCGAACGCAGCCGGGCGGCGCTGGCGCTGGGCAGCCAGCGTCTCGGGTTCGCGCTACGGCAGTCGGTGACCGGGGCGGCGCGCCGCGGTGCCGGCGTGCTGGCCCGGCTGTCGCCCGCCCCGCTGACGGCGCGGCTGCGGGAGGCGCGGGCGCGGGCCGAAGGCGCGGGGGCACGGCTGGAGGCGGTCTCCCCGCTCGCGGTGCTGGCGCGCGGCTATGCGCTGGTCGCCGATGCCGGCGGGCGGCCGCTGACCGCGGCCGGGGCGGTTCCGCCCGGGGCGCGGCTGCGGCTGCGGTTCGCCGATGGCGAGGTGGGCGCGACCGCCGACGGACGGGACCGCGGGCCGGCCGGGCAGGGTCGGCTGGGACTGTGACTTTCCCGCCGCAGTTGTTGCGGCTATGCAAATCTTGCCGGGCTGGACCCTTGGGCTTGCCTTGACGGACCGGCGGGGGGCGATTAATCCCCGCACCGGTTGCTTCGCTTCGGCGGCGCGCCGTGACCTTCCGCACCCGACGGCTGCACCTTATCCTCAGGGATGACCCCCATGAACCTCAAGCTTCTTGGCGCTTTTGCCGCCGTCGCGCTTCTCGCGGCGTGCGCAAACAAGCCTACCACCACCGCTTCCGGCGCCGGCGCCGCCGCCGCCACCTCGGGCCCGGCCCCGGGCAGCGAGCAGGATCTGGTCGCCAACGTGGGTGACCGGGTGTTCTACGCGTTCAACAAGTCCATCCTGACCGCGACCGACAAGGCGACCCTGGACCGTCAGGCCGCCTGGCTCGCCAAGTATCCGCAGGTGCAGGTGCTGGTCGCCGGCAACTGCGACGATCGCGGCACCGAGGAATACAACCTGGCGCTGGGCGCCCGTCGCGCCAACGCGGCGAAGGAATACCTGATCGCCAAGGGCGTGGCCGCGTCGCGCATCAAGACCATCAGCTACGGCAAGGATCGGCCGGTGGCGCAGGGCGATAACGAGCAGGCCTGGGCGCAGAACCGCAACGCCATCACCTCGGTGCAGGGTTCCAACCCGCAGGGCAACTGAGGCGCTGAAGCCGACGCAGCGCTTGATGGGCTCTGCGTGATTGCGTCAGGAAGCGCTCCGGGGCGACCCGGGGCGCTTTCTGCTTTTCGGCCGTGCCGGGACCGGCTGCTATAAGCCGGCATCGTCGGGATGAGGAAGGAACACCGCATGTCGCTCCCGTTGCCCCGTTGGCGGCTGCTGGCCGCGCTCTGCCTGTGCGCCGCCGGGCTCGCCCTGTCGCCGCGGCCGGCGATGGCGCAGATCACCTCCCGCGAAGGGATCGAGCTGCGCGACGAGATTTTGTCGCTGCGCCACGAGATCGACGGGCTGCGGGCGCAGATGCCCGCCAACGGATCGTATCTGGGCAACAGCGCGCCGGCCGCCGCGCCGTCGGGCGGTCAGTCCGACATGGTCGTGCATCTGCTGGGGCGGATGAACACGCTGGAGGACGAAATCCGTCATCTGCGCGGACAGATCGACGAGCTGCGCAACCAGGACCAGCAGGCGATCGCCGATCTGCGCCAGAAGCTGGATGACCTGAAATTCGAGGTGGAGAACCCCGGCGCCGCCAACGCGGGCGCGGGGTCGCCCCCGACCCCCGCCCACGCCCCGGCACACACCCCGCTGGCACACGCCCCACCGGCACACGCCCCACCGGCACACGCCCCGCCGGCACGACCGGCCCCGGCCCGGCTGGCACCCCGCTCCGCCGCCCCCGGCACCATCGCCGCCGCGCGCGACGCCCTGGCGCATCACGATTACGCGACCGCCGCGCGCATCGCCCATGCCATCCTGTCCCGCCGCGCCGCCCCGGACGCGGCGGAAGCGCAATTCATCCTGGCCGAGGCGCTCTCCGGCCAGCACCAATGGTCGCGCGCCGCCATCGCGTATGACGATGCCTACAACCGCGCCAAGCGCGGGCCCCATGCCGCGGCCTCGCTGCTGGGGCTGGCGGCGTCGCTGTCGGCGATCAACGAAGGCCGCGCCGCCTGCGAGACGCTGGGCGAGTTGCGCCACCAGTTCCCACGCGACGCCCACGCGATGGCGGGGCAGATCACCGCCGTCTCCCGCCGCGCCCGCTGCCGCTAGCCGGGCGGGTGCCGCGGACGGCGATGGGCGCGCCGCTGAACGCGGCCGGGTTCGCCGCCAGAATGGCCCGCCTCGGGCCGTTCCCGCCGGCGCCGCGGATCGCGGTGGCGGTCTCCGGCGGGGCGGACAGCCTGGCGCTGGCGCTTCTGGCCGGCCCCTGGGCGCGGGCGCAGGGCGGCGAGGCGCGCGGGCTGATCGTCGATCACGGGTTGCGCGCCGCATCGGCGGCCGAGGCGGCGACCGCCGCCGCCCAGCTGGCCGGGATGGGGATCGGCGCGCGGGTGCTGCGCCTGCGCGGCCTGCCGCCCGGGCCGGGACTGGCGGCGCGGGCGCGGGCCGCGCGCTACGTGGCCCTGGCCGCCGCCTGCGCCGAGGCGGGCATCGCCCATCTGCTGCTGGGCCATCACGCCGCCGATCAGGCGGAGACGCTGATCCTGCGCGCGCTGGCCGGCAGCGATGCGACCGGGATGGCGGGGATGGCGGCGGCGACCCGGCGCGAGGGGCTGTGGCTGCTGCGCCCGCTGCTGGATGTGCCGCCCGTTGCGCTCCGCGTCTCTCTGACCGCCGCTGGGCTGGGCTGGGCCGAGGATCCCTCCAACCGCGACCAAGCCGCCACCCGGGCCCGGCTGCGCGCGCTGCGCGGGGACCCGGACGGCGGCGGCTTCGCCACACGCGCGCTGTTGGAGGCGGCCAGGGCCGCCGGGGCGGCGCGGGCGGCGGCGGAGGCGCGGGCGGCGGCGTTCCTGGCGGCGCATGTGGTGTCGCATGACGCGGGCTTCGCGCTGCTGCCGCCGGGCCCGGTGCCGGTGCCGGCCCTGGCCTGGCTGATCGCGGCGGTGGGCGGCGCGGCGCGCCTTCCCTCCGGCTCCGGGCTGGCCACGCTGGCCGCCCGCCCGGGGCCGGCCACCCTGGGCGGGGCGCGGCTGCTGCCCGCCGGACGCCTGGGGCCGGGCTGGCTGCTGGTGCGGGAGATCGCCCGAGTCGCGCCGGAGCTGCCGGCCGCAGTCGGCGCGCGATGGGATCGGCGCTGGCGGCTGGAGGGGGCGGACGCGCCGCCGGGCGCGATGCTGGGTGCGTTGGGCGCCGAGGCGGCCGGGCTCCGCGCGGTCTCGCCGCTGCCGGCTTCGGTGCTGGCCGGCCTGCCGGCGATCCGCCGCGGCGGGGTGTTGGTGGCGGTCCCCCCGCTCGGCTGGGGGGAGGCAGGCTTCGTCGCGCGGTTCGCGCCCCCGGCCGGGCGCTGCTTCGTGCCGTTCCGGCCCGGCTGACCCGCGCGGAATCCTTGGGCGGGGGGTGCGCGACAGCCCGGGGCGTCCTATGTTAGGGTTCGTTTTCCGTCCCTTCCGCTGTTACCGGACCCGACCGCATGAGCAACTTCGGCCGCAACCTCGCGCTCTGGGTGATCATCATCCTGTTGCTCGTGGTCCTGTTCAACCTGTTCCAGCCCGGTTCGGGCCAAGCCCCATCCACCCAGGTGGCGTATTCGGACTTCCTGCACCAGGTGCAGAAAGGCCAAGTGCGCGACGTGGTGATCCAGGGACGGACGGTCAGCGGCCAGCTGGCCGACGGGCGAACCTTCGCCACCTATACCCCGAACGACCCCACGCTGGTGCAGGACCTCACCAGCCATAACGTGCGGGTGATCGCCAAGCCACCGGCCGGGGAGAACCCGGTCATCGCGCTGTTGCAATCCTGGTTCCCGATCCTGCTGCTGATCGGCTTCTACGTCTTCTTCATGCGCCAGATGCAGTCGGGCGGCGGGCGCGCGATGGGCTTCGGCAAGTCGCGGGCACGGCTGCTGACCGAAAAGCAGGGCCGGGTGACGTTCGAGGACGTGGCCGGCATCGACGAGGCCAAGGGCGAGTTGCAGGAGATCGTGGAGTTCCTCCGCGATCCGCAGAAGTTCCAGCGCCTGGGCGGCAAGATCCCCAAGGGCGTGCTGCTGGTGGGTCCCCCGGGCACCGGCAAGACGTTGCTCGCCCGCGCCATCGCCGGCGAGGCGAACGTGCCGTTCTTCACCATCTCCGGCTCCGACTTCGTCGAGATGTTCGTGGGCGTCGGCGCGTCGCGCGTGCGCGACATGTTCGAGCAGGGTAAGAAGAACGCCCCCTGCATCATCTTCATCGACGAGATCGACGCGGTCGGGCGGCATCGCGGCGCCGGCCTCGGCGGCGGCAACGACGAGCGCGAGCAGACGCTCAACCAGATGCTGGTGGAGATGGACGGCTTCGAATCCAACGAAGGCGTCATCCTGATCGCCGCCACCAACCGCCCCGACGTGCTGGACCCGGCGCTGCTGCGCCCCGGCCGCTTCGACCGCCAGGTGGTGGTGCCGAACCCGGACGTGAACGGGCGGGAGAAGATCCTGCGCGTGCACATGCGCAAGGTGCCGCTCGCCTCCGATGTCGATCCGAAGGTGATCGCCCGCGGCACGCCGGGGTTCTCGGGCGCGGATCTGGCCAATCTGGTCAACGAGGCGGCGCTGTTGGCGGCGCGCATCGGCAAGCGCGTGGTGGCGATGGCCGAGTTCGAGCACGCCAAGGACAAGGTGATGATGGGCAGCGAGCGCAAGTCGCTGGTCATGTCGGAGGCCGAGAAGCGGATGACCGCCTATCACGAGGGCGGCCACGCGCTCTGCGCGCTGCACGAGCCGGAATGCGACCCGGTCCACAAGGCCACCATCATCCCGCGCGGGCGCGCGCTGGGGCTGGTGATGAGCCTGCCGGAGGGCGACCGCTATTCCAAGTCCAAGTCCAAGCTGCTGGGCGAGCTCACCATGGCGATGGGCGGGCGCGCGGCGGAGGAGATCATCTTCGGGGCCGACAAGGTCTCCAACGGCGCCTCCGGCGACATCAAGATGGCGACCGACCAGGCGCGGCGGATGATCACCGAGTGGGGCATGAGCGAGAAGCTCGGCATGATCGCCTATGGCGACAACAGCCAGGAGGTGTTCCTCGGCCATTCGGTGACCCAGGCCAAGAACGTCTCGGAGGCGACGGCGCGCGAGATCGACGCCGAGATCAAGGACATCATCGACCGCGCCTACGCCAAGGCCAAGCATATCCTGACCGACAATATCGAGGAGCTGCACCGGCTGGCGCGCGGGCTGCTGGAATACGAAACCCTGTCGGGCGATGAGATCCGCACCATCCTGCGCGGGGAGAAGGTGATCCGCACGGTGGTCGATGAGCCGGCGCCGGAGAACCGCCGCGCCTCGGTGCCCACCACCGCGCGGCCGGCACCGGTGCCGCCGGCGGGCGGGCTGGGGGCGGCGCCGCTGCCGGGATAGCCGTGCGCTCCGGGCGGATCACACGTCCAGATTCGCCACCTTCAGCGCATTGCCGACGATGAACTCCCGCCGCGGCTCCACCACGTCGCCCATCAGGGTGGAGAAGACCTGCCCCGCGTCCTCGGCGTCTCCGACCCTCACCTGCAAGAGGGTCCGCACCGCCGGATCCAGCGTGGTGTGCCAGAGCTGATCGGGGTTCATCTCGCCCAGCCCCTTGAAGCGCTGCACCGTCAGGCCGCGCCGACCCTGCGCCAGGATGCGCTCGAAGGCCGAGGCGGGGCCGGCGGCTTCCGCCTCCTGCCCATCGAGCCGCAGCCGGGCCGGGGCGGCGAAGCGGTCGGCCAGCGCGCCGGTCCGTTCCGCGAGCCAGCGCGCCTCGGCCGAGCGCAGAGCGGCCGGGTCGAGGGCGTATTTCTCGGTCACCCCGCGCACCACCCGCGCCAGCGTCAGCCCGGCGGCGTCCGCCGCCACCACCCAGCCGCGCTCGGTCGGCGCCGAGACCGCGTCCAGCCGCCGCGCCAGCTCCGGGGCGGCGGCGAGCGCGCGGGCGGCATCCGGGGTCAGCGCCCCGGCGATGGCGGCCTGCTCCAGCAGCGGCAGAGGGATCGCGCCGGCGAGGCCGCGCAGCCGGACGGTCGCCTCCCGCAGCCAGCCGACCTCGGCGCGCAACTCGTCTGCCGCCAGCACCCGCCCGTCGGCATAGGCGAGGCTCGCGTTGGCCAGCACCTTGTCGAGCAGGAAGGCTTCCAGCGCCGGGTCGTTCTTGAGGTAGCGCTCGTCGTTGCCGCGCTTGGCGCGGTAGAGCGGCGGCTGGGCGATGAACAGATGCCCGCGCGCAATCAGCTCCGGCATCTGGCGGAAGAAGAAGGTCAGCA
>JAKBCO010000254.1 GCA_021807785.1 Pseudomonadota bacterium | reverse complement strand
CATGACCGGCACCACTCGCGTCGGCGTCACCGTCACCTTCCTGCGCATGGACCGCGCGCCGGCCGAACCCGCGCCCGCCCTGCCGGTCGGCAGCCAGGTGGTGCGCGCCGAGGTCTGCTCGGTCCCCTTCTACCGCTACCTCTACAACACCGTCGGCGCCGCCCATGTCTGGTGGCTGCGCCGCACCCTGCCGGACCGCGATCTCGCGGCCCTGCTCGCGGACCCGCTGGTCTCGATCCACGTTCTTTACCGCCGCGGCGAGCCGGCCGGGTTCTACGAGCTCGACGCCCGCTCCTGGCCCGACATCAACCTCAGCTATTTCGGACTGCTGCCCTGGGCCATCGGCACCGGCGCCGGCTTCACCCTGCTGTGCCAGGCGGTCGATGCCGTCTGGCGTCAGGGGGCACGGGGGATGACGGTGAACACCTGCACCGCGGACCACCCGCGCGCCCTGCCCAACTACCTCCGCGCCGGGTTCCGCACCATCCGCCAGGTGCGCGAGATGTGGGACGTGCCCGGCAACCTGGGGCTGGTCATCCCCGACCGTCTGCGGCTGTAGCGGCCCCTATTGTCCGCCCCCGTAGCGGCGCTCCCCGGTCCGCGGATTGAACCAGACCGTCACCACCCGCCCCGAAGTCGGGTCCCGGAACCGCTCCGTCGTGCGCTGCCAGTCCGGCCCCGGCGGTGGTGCCTCGATGCCCCGGTAGACCCGCCGCTCCAGCACGGTGCCAAGCACGATCAGCAACCCGAACCCCCCGAGCTCCCACGCCACCGGCGCCAGCCCCAGCACCGCCACCACACCCGCCCCGGCCAGCAGCGCCACGCCGAGCAGCAGCACCGAAGCGCGCAGCACGACTCAGGCCGGCTCCAGCACCACCGCGGTGCCATAGGCGACGATCTCGCTCATGGTCTGGCCGATCTCGGAACTGTCGAAGCGCAGGGTCAGCACCGCGTTGGCGCCCATCAGCGCGGCATTGTCCACCAGCCGGTCGATCGCGTGCTTGCGCGCCTCCTCCAGCATCTGCGTGTATTCGGTGATCTCGCCGCCCACCAGCGAACGCAGGCCGGCGGCGATGTTGCCGCCCAGGCCGCGGCTGCGGACCACCACGCCGAACACCTGCCCCAAGGTCTGGCGCACGCGCTGGCCGGCGACGGTTTCGGTGGTTGCTACGATCATGTCGGGGACCCTCCGCGCGCAGCCTGCTCCGAAACGGGTTACGAAGGGGTTGCCGCGCCCCGGGGCGGCTGGCACAGGGGCGCCATGAGCGCGTGGTTCCTCACCCTGGTGGCCGATCCGGCCCGGTTCCCGCTTGCGCCCGCACTCGTCGCGCGGGTGCGGGATGCGCTGGCCGCCGGCCCGCCCGACTGGCTGGCGGCGGAGGAAGCGGCCGACCTGCCGCTGGCCGACGCGCCGGACCCCGCGCGGGTGCGCGCGGCGCTGGACTCCGCACCGGTCGATGCGCTGGCCGTCCCCGCCGCCGGGCGGCGCAAGCGGCTGCTGGTGGCGGATATGGACAGCACCATCGTCACCGGCGAGACGCTCGACGAGCTGGCCGATTTCGCCGGGCTCAAGGACCGGATCGCCGCCATCACCGCGCGGTCGATGAACGGCGAGATCGATTTCGCCACCGCGCTGCGCGAACGGGTGGCGCTGCTGCGCGGGCTGCCGATCTCCGCGCTCGGCGCCACCTGGGACCGGATGCGGCTGACCCCCGGGGCGGCGGAGCTGGTGGCCACCATGCGCGCCGCCGGCGCGGTGACGGCGCTGGTCTCCGGCGGGTTCACCTGGTTTACCGAACGGGTGGCCGCCCAGGTGGGGTTCGACCACCACCGGGCCAACGTGCTCGAACATGACGGATCGGCGCTGCGCGGCACCGTGGCCGAGCCGATCCTCGACCGCGACGCCAAGCTCGCCGCGCTGCACGGGTTTTGCCGCGCGCTGGGGGTGGGGCCCGAGGCGGCGGCGGCGGTGGGCGACGGGGCGAACGATCTGGCGATGCTGGGCGCGGCCGGACTCGGGGTGGCGTTCCGCGCCAAGCCGGTGGTGGCGGCGGCGGCGCGGGCGCGGGTGGATCATGCCGGGCTGCGCGCGGTGCTGTTCGCACAAGGCTTCAGGGCCGAGGAGATCCGGGGCGGGTGAGGCGGTGGGCCGCTATGCGCCCGGCGCCGCCCCAACGCGGCCTTCGCCCACCAGCGCGAACGCCCCCCAGAAGAACGGATGCGCCAGCGCCGCCGGCAGCGCATGACCGGCGCCGTCGATCATCTCAAGCTGCGCCGCGCGCAGATCCGCCGCCAGCCCACCGGCGCCGCCGGCCGCGTAGCGACGCAGCGTCTCCGCGACCAGGAACGCCGATGCCTGATCGCTGATCGACCAATGGGTCACCAGCACCGATCGCGCGCCCGCGAAGAAGAACGCGCGGGCCAGTGCCGACAGGCTTTCCCCCGCGGGATGCCCGCCGATGCCGCCGGAATTGCACGCCGACAGAATCACCGTGTTGGCGTCCAGATCGAAGCCCAGCACCTCGCCCGCGGTCAGCAATGCGCCGGCCGCGGAGCGCGCACCGGGCGGGGCCGAGGTGACGATCGCCGGTTGACCCTCGCAGCGCAACTCGGCCGGTAGCAGCGCATGGGTGGCGAAATGCAGCACCCGGTAGCGCTTCAGATCGACCCGACCGACCGCGGCCGACGTGTATGCTGCGCCGGTCAACTGATCGCGCGGCGCGCCGCCCAGCAACTCGCGCGCCGCGGTCAATTCGCGCCGTGCGAAGGGCAGGCGCGGCAGGCCGGCGAACAGCCGCGCGCTATCCGCGCAGGCGGCTTGCGGGAACCGCCGCTCGGCCTGCGCCAGCGTCACCGGAACCGGGTCGCCGAACCCGAACCACGGGCGTGGGGCGCGCGATCCGCCGGCCAGCTTGCTCAGCGCGACCACGTTCGCTGCCGCCGGCACGTGGGCGATCGGGAATCGCCGGATCAGCCATGGCGCCGTGGCCGAAACATCCGCCCTTGCCGGCCCGGTCAGCAGGATTCCGAACGGAATCGCCAGCAGCGGCCCGGAGGGAGCGACGATAAGATCGGACGCGCCGCGCAGGCCCGCGGCCACCGGCCCCAGTACGGCGCGATAGATCGCGAAATCCGGCGCCGCGGCGAAGGCCGGCAGGTGGCCAGCGTCGTCGGGTTCGATGCTGGCGCGCACCGCGCGCACCCAGCGACCGATCCGTGCCCGTCCGGCAGTCACTCGCCCGACTGTGACCCGCCCGTCGCGCAACAGGAAGCTCCACCCGCCGTCGCGGGTCAGCATGATGGCGACGAATGCTTCCCCCGGCGCCAGCGCCGCCAGTACCGCCCGGGCCGGCACCACCTGCTGGACCAGCTGGCGATAATTGGGCGCCGCCGCCTGCAATGCGGCATCGGCGTCCGACAGCTCCGCCTCGGTCCGGGTGATCGCGCCATCCACCGCCGCCTGGGTCCGTCCCAGCGCCGCCGCCGGCGCGATGCCGCTGGCCGCACCGTCACGCAGCGCGTCGCGCTGGCGAAACAAGGTCTCCAGCCGCTGGCCCAGCACCTGCCGGCGGCGGATTGCCGCCGCCACCGCCGGATCGCGTGCGTGAACCGCAAGTCGCGCCGCCGCCTCGGCGATCTCGCGGCTGGTCACGCTGTCCTGGGCGAGTTCGGCGGTTTCGAACATCCGCGCCCGCAAGGCCGCGGCCTGACCCGGGTCCCGCGCGATCAGGGCGGCGTCGGCGGCAAGACAGGGCGCGATCAGGCTGGGGCGGGTGCCGGCCTCAAGCCGGGTCAGCAGCCCCGCACCGCGCCGGCACAACGCATCGGCACGCCCCGGATGGCCCAGCCGCCACGCAACGGCGCCTTCCAGCAGCAAGGTTTCGGCCACCGGCCGGGTGCGTGGCAGCAGCGAACGAAAGCCGCGCGCCGCGCTGCCCAGCCCCGTCTCGGCGCGGCCCAAGGCGCCGGTTCCCGCCGCGGTCACGGCTTCGGTGCGGTGCAGGCGGGCGGTGAGCAGCGGCACCTCCAGCCGGTTGGCGCGCAGGATCGCCGCCGCCCGCGCCACCGCCGCACTTGCCGCCGCCGATTTGCCCTGATCGCGCAGGACGATGGCACGGTAGCGCCATGTCTCCACCAACCCGATCAGCGCCGTCTGCGCAGTGGGGTCGGCCAGTGCAACCTGTCCGCCCGCATTTCCGGGTGGGATCAGCGCGGCGTAGCCGGCGGAAGCCCGGGTCAGCAGCGCCAGCGCGGTGGCGAATTTGCCGCGGTTCAAGGCGTCGAGGCCGCGATAATGCAGCAGCCGTGGCGCCAGCGTCGGGTCGGCGGCGCCGGGAGCCAGCTTCGCGGCATCGGCGAACAGGGTGGCGGCTTCGGGATAGCGCCCCTGGTCCGACAGCTGTAGCGCCAGATGCACCGTGGCATCGGCGGTGGCCGGGCTGCCGGCGCCAAGACCGTGTT
>JAKBCO010000033.1 GCA_021807785.1 Pseudomonadota bacterium | reverse complement strand
TGCTGGCGCGCGTGATCGGGCTGTTTTCCGGGCGCGGCTACAATATCGACAGCCTGACGGTGGCGCCGGTCGATGTCGCGGCGGGGCGGTCGCGGATCAACGTGGTGACCTCGGGCACCGAGATGGTGATCGAGCAGATCAAGGCGCAGCTCGACCGGCTGGTGCCGGTGCATCGCGTCGCCGACCTGACCCGCGAAGGCCCGCATATCGCGCGCGAGATGGCGCTGGTGAAGGTGCTGGGCAGCGGGGAGAAACGCGTGGAGGCGTTGCGCATCGCCGAAACGTTCCGCGCCCGCGTGGTGGATACCACGATCGAGAGCTTCGTGTTTGAACTGACCGGGGCCACCGAGAAGCTGGACGCGTTCATCGATCTGATGCATCCGCTGGGACTGGCCGAGGTTTCCCGCACCGGCGTTGCCGCGCTCGCGCGCGGCAGCCGGACAATATGACCCCACGGGTGGGGTGGTGTTGCTTGCGTCTGACACGGCTGGGCACGTGCGTCGCTGACGAGGCAGGAGTGCGAAGGTGGCGCTGATCGAAGGCTTCCGGGTTCAGAACTATCGTTCGTTGCGCGACATCACGCTCGGTCGCCTCTCTGGCGACCGTGAAGCCGACCCGCTAACCCCGTTGACTGTGGTGATCGGTAAGAATGGTGCTGGCAAGAGCACTCTATTCGATGCCTTTGGCTTCCTGGCCGATTGCCTGACTGTTGGTGTCGAGGCAGCATGTGACCGCGAGCAGCGCGGAGGATTCGAGCGCCTTCGTTCAATGGGGGTGCAAGAACCGATCCGCTTTGAGGTCTATTATCGCGAAGCGCCGAAGCAGCGGCCGATCACCTACGAGGTTTCGATCGATCTCGACCAGTCGAGCCGCCCATTCGTCGCGTCGGAAATCCTCAGGCAACGCCGACGCAAGCAAACGCACGGCCGGCCGTTCCCGTTCCTGCGGCTTACCAACGGCGTCGGACTGGTCTGGGCCGGCGAAGAAGCTCTCGATATCGATGGTGAGGAATCGAACGAACGAGAGCCGGTTCAACTGACCGACACCCGCCAGCTGGGCATCGGAACCCTTGGAACCCTACAGGATCATCCCCGAATTACTCGGTTCCGCGACTTCCTCAAGGGCTGGTATCTCTCCTATTTCACGCCCGATGCCGCGCGCGGCATTCCCGCAGCCGGTCCACAGCGTCACCTGAACATGCACGGCGACAATCTCGGCAATGTGGTACAATTCATGCGGCGGGAGCATAAGGATCGTTTTGATTCTATTTTGCGGCGCATCGCCGGTCGTATACCCGGCGTCACGAATATCGATACTCATGTCACTGAAGACAAGCGAGTGCTCCTTCGTTTCAACGATTCCGGGTTCAGAGATCCATTTTTTGCACAGCAGATGTCCGACGGCACATTGAAAGTCTTCGCGTACCTCCTACTTCTCGAAGACCCTGATCCGCCACCATTTATATGCATCGAGGAGCCGGAGAACGGCCTGTACCATAAGCTTCTTGATAGTCTGGCGTCGGAATTTCGTGCCCACGCAACCGGACGCCAGGGCGCGCCACAGATATTCGTTACCACGCACCAGCCTTATTTTGTTGACGCGTTGACCCCCCACGAGGTCTGGGTACTCGAAAAAGGGGGGGACGGATTTTCAGCGATCTGGCGTGCATCCTCACTCGAGATCGTCAGGAACATGGTGGCCGAGGGCCTACCGCTCGGCGGCCTTTGGTACAGTGACTACCTCGACACGAGATAGGCATGCACTTCGAGATCCTTGTCGAAGACAGTTCGGGACAGCGTCTGCTCGAACATCTCTTACCGAAGCTGATCGGTCCCTGGGCTAATCCGCATAGTTGGAGGGTACATTCCTACCGCGGGATCGGCCGTATTCCGGCCGGACTGCGGCCAAGTTTGGACCCATCGCGTCGTATCCTGTTGGACCAACTTCCCCGTCTCCTGAGCGGCTATGCGAAGACACCGGGGATGGACGCGGTAGTCGTGGTCCTCGACACCGACCGCCGTGATTGCGCGGCGTTTCTGTCCGAACTGCGTGCCGTCGCCGCGACCTGTGGTGCGGCAGACCTGACGTTGTTCCGTCTCGCAATCGAGGAAATGGAGGCATGGTATCTTGGCGACCGCACAGCGTTCGCCGCCGCCTTCCCCGGCGCGCGGACCCAACTGCTCGACGGATATGTCCAGGATAGCGTTTGCGGCACTTGGGAGCGAATCGCCGATGCTGTCCATCCTGGTGGCAGCACGGCAGTCCACCGTGCTGGCTGGCCGCTGCCCGGGCAACTCAAGCACGACTGGGCCGATCGGATCGGCCCCCTGCTCGATCCCGACCGCAATCTCTCGCCCAGCTTCGGCAAGCTGCGCGATGGACTCCGGCGCCTGACCGGCCTATCGCCCGCCGCAGCCTCCGGCTGACACGGCCCCCACCTCTGCTACAGAAGGATCTTGCCATGCGTGTCTATTACGATCGCGACGCCGACGTGAACCTGATCAAAGGCAAGCGCGTCACCATCATCGGCTACGGCTCCCAGGGCCACGCCCATGCCAACAACCTCAAGGACAGCGGCGTGAAGGATCTGGCCGTCGGCCTGCGCGCCGGCTCGGCGGGCGTCGCCAAGGCCGAGGCCGCGGGGCTGAAGGTGATGGACCCGGCCGAATGCGCCAAATGGGCCGACGTGGTGATGGTGCTGACCCCGGATGAAGGCCAGGGCGATCTCTACCGCGAGAAGCTCGGCCCGAATATGAAGCCGGGTGCCGCGCTCGCCTTCGCGCACGGGCTGAACGTGCATTTCAATCTGCTCGACCCGCGCCCCGATATCGACGTGTTCATGATCGCCCCCAAGGGACCCGGCCATACCGTGCGCAGCGAATACCAGCGCGGCGGCGGCGTGCCCTGCCTGGTCGCGGTGGCGCAGAATCCGTCGGGCAACGCGCTGGAGATCGCGCTCTCCTATGCCTCGGCGATCGGCGGCGGGCGGGCGGGGATCATCGAGACCACCTTCAAGGAAGAATGCGAGACCGACCTGTTCGGCGAGCAGGTGGTGCTGTGCGGTGGCCTGGTGGAACTCATCAAGGGCGGCTTCGAGACCCTGGTGGAAGCCGGCTACGCCCCCGAGATGGCCTATTTCGAGTGCCTGCACGAGGTGAAGCTGATCGTGGATCTCATCTACGAGGGCGGCATCGCCAACATGAACTACTCGATCAGCAACACCGCCGAATACGGCGAATACGTCTCCGGTCCGCGCATCGTGACCGCTGATACCAAGGCGGAGATGAAGCGGGTGCTGGCCGATATCCAGTCGGGCCGGTTCGCGCGCGACTGGATGCTGGAGAACAAGGTCAACCAGAGCAGCTTCAAGGCGATGCGCGCGAAAATGGCGGGCCACCCGGTCGAGCAGATCGGCGAGAAGCTGCGCGCCATGATGCCCTGGATCGCCAAGAACGCGCTGGTGGACAAGGCGCGGAACTGATTCCCCCCCGTGACTTCCTCCGGCGCGCCGGCTAATCCGCCCGGCACGCCGGAGGCTTCCATGCGCGTCCTGTTCGTCATCCACGAGCTGGCCCTGAACGGCGCCGTCACGGCGCTGCTGGCGCAGGCCGGCGCGCTCGCCGCCCAGGGCGCGCGGGTGAGCGTGCTCACCCCCACCCTGACCGGCGAGGCCGCCGCGCTGCGTGAGGCGTTCACCGAAGCCGGCGTCACCCTGATCACCAGCGCCGATACCGCCGATCACGACATCGCCGTCGGCTGCACCGTGTTCGCCACCGACGCGCTGGCCGCGCTGGCCGGGCGCCTGCCGTTCGTGTGGTGGATCCATGAAGGCATGGCCGGCGTCCGCCATGTGCTGGGCCATGTGGACGGGATGCGCCTGCTCGGCGCCGCCGCGCGGCTGGTCTTCCCCGCCCGCGCCACGGCCGAACAGGTGTGGGGCGGGCTGCTGCTCGGCCTGCCGCCGGGGCGGGTGGAGGTGATCCCCGCGCTGGTGCCGCCCCCCGTCCCGGGCCCGGCGGCTGAGAAGCCCGCGGGCCGGCTGCGCGTGCTCTGCGTCGGCTCGGTCTATCCGCGCAAGCGCCAGGCCGATCTCGTCGCCGCAGTCACCGCCCTCGGCCCCGCCGCGCCGGTGGAATGCGTCTTCGCCGGCAGCGTGGTGCGCCTCGATGCGCCGGGGGACCGGCTTGCCGCTGCGGATACGGAACGGTTCCGCTTTCCCGGCGGCCTGGCGCCGGATTCGGTGCAGGCGCTCTATCGCTCGGCCGATATCTTCGCCCTGCCCTCGGGCGAGGAAAGTCTGCCGATCGCCCCGATCGAGGCCGCTTGGCACGGCCTGCCCCTAGTCCTCAGCGACCTGCCCGGCCATGCCGGACTGTGGCGGCATGGGTTGACCGCGCTGCTGCACCCGCCGGGCGATGTGGAACTGCTCGCCTGGTCGCTGAGGATGCTGATCGAGAGTCCGCGGCTGCGCGGCCGCCTGGGCGCTGCGGCGCGCACGGTGGCGGATCGGTTCGGCCCGGCGCGGACCACCGGCCTGTTCTCGGCCCTGCTGGCCGAGGTGCTGGCGGCACGCGCGGCATGACCCAAGCCCCGGTCGGCATCATCGCCGGCGGCGGCTGGCTGCCCGCCGCCCTCGCCGCCGGCCTGGCCGCACAGGGGCGTTCGGTGTTCCTGGTCGGCATCGAGGGCCACGCCGACCCTGCCGTCCTCGCCCTCTATCCGCACACGATGCTGCGCCTTGGCGCCGCCGGAGCCATCCTCGAAGCCTTACGCCGGGCCGGCTGCCAGGATCTGGTGCTGCTCGGCACGGTCCGCCGTCCCTCCCTTGCCGCGCTGCGCCCGGATGCCGCCGCCGCGCGCATCCTGGCCCGGCTCGGCCGCGCCTTCTTCGCTGGCGATGACGGGCTGCTCGCCGCGGTCATCCGCGTGCTGGGCGAGGAAGGCTTCACCGTGCGCGGCGCGCAGGACTTGCTGCCCGGCCTGCTCGCCCCGCCCGGGCCGCTCACCCGCGCCCGCCCGGATGCCGAGGCGGAGGCCGACATCGCCCGCGGTATCGCCGTCGTCCGCGCTCTGGGGGCGGCGGATGTCGGCCAGGGCTGCGTCGTCCAGCAGGGGCTGGTGCTGGCGGTGGAGGCGATCGAGGGCACCGACGCCATGCTGGCCCGCGCTGGCGCGCTGGCCCGCCCCGGTCCCGGCGGCGTGCTGGTGAAGCTGATCAAACCCGGCCAGGACCGTCGCGCCGACTTGCCAACCCTTGGGCCCGCCACCATCGAAGCCGCCGCCGCCGCCGGCCTGCGCGGCATCGCCTACACCGCCGGAGCCACCTTGCTCGCCGAACCGGGGCGGCTGGCGCGGGAGGCAGACGCGCGAGGCATTTTCCTGCTAGGAGTGTCGTCAGACCCTTTCCCAACACCCGGAGACGCAAGATGAGCCGCTTCCTGCACACCATGCTGCGCGTCGGCGACCTGCAACGCAGCGTCGACTTCTACTGCAAGGGCTTCGGCATGACCGAGATCCGTCGCCGCGACGTGCCGGACGGCAAATACACCCTCGCCTTCGTCGGATACGGCGCCGAAGAAAGCCATACCGTCATCGAACTCACCTACAACTACGGCACCGACCATTACGAGATGGGCACCGCCTTCGGCCATCTGGCGATCGGCGTTCCGGACGTCGTCGCCACCACCGAGAAGCTGCGCGGGATGGGTGCCAAGGTCACCCGCGAACCCGGTCCGGTGAAGTTCGGCACCACCATCATCGCCTTCGTCGAGGACCCGGATGGCTACAAGATCGAGCTGGTCCAACGCAGCTGAGGACCCGCCGCCATGCGCGTGAGCGTGATCCAGATGAGCCCCGGCGCCGACAAGGCGGACAACATCGCCCAGGCGCGGCGGCTGCTGGAGGCCGCCATCGCAGCCGACCGCCCGGATCTGGTCAGCCTGCCCGAGGTCTGGACCTGCCTCGGTGGGACGCGGGAGGGCAAGCTCGCCCAGGCCGAGGCGCTGCCGGCGCGCGACTCCAACGCCGCGGGCGGGGAGGCCTATGAGTTCCTGCGCGGCATCGCGCGCGGGGCCCACGTCTTCGTCCACGGGGGCTCCATTCAGGAGCGCAATGGCCCCGACCGGCTGTACAACACCACCGTGGTGTTCGATCCCGATGGGCAGGAGATCGCCCGCTACCGCAAGATCCATCTGTTTGACATCACCACCCCCGACGGCACCGGGTTCCGCGAGAGCAGCCTCTATTCCTCGGGGGACGAGGTGGTGACGTTCCGCGCCGGCGATATCACCGTGGGGGCTGCGATCTGCTATGATTTGCGCTTCGCCGAGCTGTTCGCGCGGCTGCGGGGGCAGGGCGCCGAGCTCATCATGCTGCCCTCGGCCTTCACCTTGCAGACCGGCAAAGACCATTGGGAGCCGCTGATCCGCGCCCGGGCCATCGAGACGCAGTGCTGGTTTGCCGCCGCCGCCACCTGCGGGCGGTACCTGGAAGGCGCGCGGGCCGAACCCAGGTTCACCTACGGTCATTCGCTGGTGGCCGATCCGTGGGGCCAGGTGGTGGCGCTGGCTTCGGACGGCACCGGCTGGGCCACGGCGCGGGTCGATCCGGCGCTGACGGCGCGGGTGCGGCGCGACATGCCGGTGGAGTCGCATCGGAAATTGTCATGAGCGCGGGCGGGTTCGCCGCCGGCCGGATCTGCTTTCTCGCCGCCGCCACGCCATTGGCCGTGGCGGCGCGGGCGCGGCTGGCCGCCCGATACGGCGATGCCGGGTTCGAGCAGGCGGCGGTGGTGGTCGCGCTGGGCGGCGACGGGTTCATGCTGGAAACCCTGCACCGGGTGCTGGTCCGGCCGGTGCCGGTCTATGGGATGAATCGCGGCTCGGTCGGGTTCCTGATGAACGCCTTCGCCGAGGACGCGCTGATCGCGCGGCTGAACGCGGCCCAGCCGGTGCGGTTGAACCCGCTGCGGATGCACGCCGTCACCGCCGCCGGAGCGGTCGATGAGGCGCTGGCGCTGAACGAGGTCTCGCTGCTGCGCCAGCTGCACCAGACGGCGCGGCTGCGCATCACCATCGATGGCACGGTGCGGCTGGCGGAGCTGATCTGCGACGGGATCCTGGTCTCCACCCCGGCCGGTTCCACCGCCTATAATCTGTCGGCGCACGGTCCGATCGTGCCGCTATCGGCCAATCTGCTGCCGATGACGCCGATCAGCGCGTTCCGCCCGCGGCGCTGGCGCGGCGCGCTGCTGCCCTCGGGGGCCGAGGTCCTGTTCGAAATTCTCGAACCCGACAAGCGTCCGGTTGCCGCGGTGGCGGATTCCTACGAAGTCCGCGACGTGGTCTCGGTGGCGGTCAGCCTGGATCGGTCGGTCGGGGCGGCGGTGCTGTTCGACCCCGATCAGGGGTTGTCGGAGCGAATCATCGCCGAGCAGTTCACGGTCTGAGCGGCCCGTCGCGGCCATCTATTCTTATCGGAGATGCCGGCGATGCGATTTTTTCGGCTACCCCGCGCCTGGTGTCTGTTTCCGCTGCTCGTCGCGCTGCTGGCCTCGCCCGCGCCGGCCGCCATCGTCTGCGTCACCCCACCGCTACCGGGCGCCTGCGATCCCGCCGCGGCGCTGCTTTCCGCCATCGGCGCCGCGCGCCATCGGATCCGGATGCAGATCTACACGATCACCGACCGACGGGTGGTGGCGGCCCTGGCCGCGGCCCGGACGCGCGGGGTGGATGTGCAGGTGATCGTGGACCGCTCCGCGCTGCGCGGCGACCGCAACGATGCGGCCGCGGTCGCCGCCTTGGCGCGCGCGGGCATCGCCGTGAGGGTGGATACGGTGCGCGGGCTGATGCACGACAAGATCACCGTGATTGACGGCACGATCGTGCTTACCGGCAGTTACAACTACACTTGGTCCGCCGAGCATCGGAACGCCGAGAATCTGGTGGTGTTGCGCGATCCCGCCGCGGTTGCGGTGTTTGCGCGCAACTGGCGCGCGGCGGCGGCGCGTTCGGTACCGCTGTCGGCTGCGTCCTTGCCCGCGCCCGCCGGGCGTGGGCCGGCGGGGGCGGTGCGCGGCAACCGGCGCACTCGCATCTACCAATGGCCGGGTTGCCGCTATTACGACCGCATCGCGCCGCGCAACCGGGTGGCATTTCCGTCGGCCTCTGCCGCGAGGGCTGCCGGCTATCGGGCGGCGCATTGCGGATAGGTCCGCCACGCCGCCCCGCTCATCGCCGCCAGCGGCGATGAAACCACAGCCACTGCCCCGGATATTCACGGATCCACCGCTCCACCACCGACGTCACCGCCTGCGTCGCCGCCGCTACGTCCACCCGCCCCTCGGCATCGCGAGGCAGCGCGATCGGCCCCTCGATCGCAATGTGGAACCGCGCCCCGGCGCCGCGGATCACCCGCGCGCCGAAGACCGGGCAGTCGAATTGCCGCGCCAGCCGCGCCAGCGAGGGGTTGGCGGTGCAAACCTGGTCGAAGAAGCGCACCTCCGGGCCGCGGCCGAAGCGCTGGTCCACCAGCATCCCGAGCGTCGCCCCACCGCGCAACGCCGCCGCCATTTCCAGCCCGGCCTGCGGGCGGGTGCGGATCAGCCGGCCCATCAGCGGGGCGCGGATACGGGTCACCGCCGCCGCCGCCGCCGCGCTGTTGGGCAAGCGGTACACCACCGCCGAGGGCAGCCCGACCGCGTGCGCGGCCACCGCCGCCAGCTCCCAATTGCCCAGATGCGCGGTGAACACCAGCATCGGAGTGCCGGCGCGGGCATAAGCCAGCAGCGGGGTCAGGTCGTCCACCATCACCCGCTCGGGCGAGAACAGCCGATCCAGTGCCGCGTATTCGCCGCCCACCCGGCCTAGGTTGTCCCAGGCCGCGCGCAGGGTGGCGCGCAGGAAGGCGGCATCGGCCTCGGGGTAGGCAGCGCGCAGATTTGCCCGCCCCACGCGGTGCGCCGGCGTCAGCGGCCCGACCAGCCGGGCCAGCGCGCCACCCAGCGCGGAGAGCCGATCAAGCGGGACGCACCGCAGCAGCGCCGCGCCGACGCCGCCGGCCGGCGCGGGAGTCGCCATTTCAGGCCTTGCGCTTGCGTCCGCGTCGGGGGCCGGAGGGCTCGGCCGCCGCGGTATCGCGCAGCCACCATTTCACTGGCTTGGCCGCGATCGCCACCAGCGGGGCAAGCTTGTCCTTGCGCGGACGGCCGCGTTTGCGGGACGCGGCGGCGGGGTCCGCGGGTGATACGGCCACTCCCGGCGTCACGGCCTTGGGCGGACGGCCGCGCCGGCGCGGCGGCGCGTTCGGGTCCACCGGCTTCGGCGGCCGGCCGCGGCGGGGGGGCGGCGCATCGGGGTCGCGCGCCAGCAGCCGCGCCCGCGCATCGCGGCGGGCGGAGCGCAGTTCCAGCCGCCCGACCGCCTCGTCGCGCTCGGCGCGCAGGCGCGCGAGTTCGGCACGCGCCTCGGTCAGTTGCGCCTCCGCCTCGTTGCGCGCGAGGTCGGCATGACCGAGCTTGGTGCGGGCTTCCAGAAGATGCGCCTCGGCTTCCTGCGCGCGGCGTTCGGCCTGTTCGCGCAACATGAGCTCTCGCGCCATCGCGGCCTCGGCGGCCTCGGCGCGTTCCTGCGGCGAAATGCCTGGGCGCGGCGGGCCCAGCGCGTCGATTCCCTGGCGTGGCCGGGGATTGACCACCGTCACCGGCACCTCCCCGTCCTGCACGAAACGCCGCCGCGGGCGATCGAATGAATGAAATGACCGGGGACGTCCGCTGCCGCTCAACGAGCCTGCTCCATGTTGCCGCGTTTCATCGCATTGCGCTCCATGACCGCACGCCGCCGCGAGTCGCGGAAAGGCCGATCAGGCCGTTGGCGCACGCTTCTCCTTCACAGACTCCGCGCCGCGCCGCAAGCCCCCGCCGCGGCCGACTGCACGGAAGTCGTGCGGCGCGGGTTAACTTTGCGCTAACCTGGCCCGCCGAGACTCCCGACCGGGAGGGTGACATACGAAAACAGACATGGCATCTGGCCAGGTTTGTTGTCACACTCTCGTTTGCCATCGCCCCGGAGCCCACCATCTCCCGCCTTGCCCACCCGGACCTGGCCGATCCCGTCCCGGACGCCGCTGCATCGCCACCGGCGCCGGTGGAAGTTTCGCTGGCGCTCGGACCGGGTTTGACCGAATTATTCCGACTGCAAACGAAAATCCTGCGCGCCATGTCGGGCGGGGAATCTGCCGCGGCGCTGGCCGCCGAACTCTGCCGCTTCGTCGCCCGCTATGCCGGGGACCGGGTTGTCTCCCTGTTGCGACTGGGGCCGGACGGGGCGATGCATCCGGTGGCAATCCTCGGCGCCGAACCCGCGGTGGCGGCCGATTTCGACGGGCTGCGCCCCGGCCCGGCCGGCGGCTCCTGCGGGGCGGCGATGCATCGCGCAGCGCCGGTATTCGCGGCCGACGCACAGACGGATCCGTGCTGGGCCGACCTGCGCGCGCTGGCGCGGCGGTGGGGCGTGCGCTCCTGCTGGTCGCAGCCGGTGTTCCAGGGCGGGGAGCCGATCGGCACCTTCGCGATCACCGGCACCACCCCGGGTCTGCCCAGCCCGTCGATGCGCCGACTGCTGGAACAGGCGGCGGCGCTGGCCGGCACCATCCTGCAGCTCGACTCGCTGCAGCAGGCGCAACGGCAGGAAACCGCGCGGGCACGCCGTCATGTTGGCTTCAACGCTATGCTGGCCCAGGTCAACGCGCTGGCCGCTGCGCGGCCGGATGAGACCGCGCTTTATGACGGTATCTGCCGCATCGCGGTGGCCGAGGCCGGATTGGCTCTGGTCTGGATCGGCGCGCCCGATGCCGACGGGGTGTTCCGTCCTTCGGCGGCGGCCGGCGCCACCGGATTTCTCGATCACGTTCATGTGACGGCGGATCCGGCTCAACCCGAGGGGCAGGGGCTGTCCGGCACCGCGTGGCGCGATCGGCGCACCGTGGTCCGTCAGGGTTTCAGCACCGCCAACATGTTCGCTCCGTGGCTCGCGGCGGCGTGCCGCTTCGGCCTCGGCGCTGGGGCGGCGCTGCCGCTGATGCTGCGCGGCAGTCCGCGCGCGGTGCTGCATCTTTACGCCGGCGAGGAAGGAATCCTCGAACCCGAGTTGCTTGCCCTGGCCGAGACCCTGGCGGTCGATATCGGCCGCGCGCTCGAGGCAACCGACCAGCAACGTCACCTGGATCGCCTGCGGGCGCTGCACAGCGCCCTGCTGACCGAGGGCGAGGTGCTATTGCAAGCCCGTTCCGAGGCCGAGATCCTGCATCGCACCTGCGCGCATCTGGCGGCCAGCGCGTTGTTCCACATCGCCTGGATGGCGCGCCCGGACGAGGCGGGCGTGCTGCGCAAGCTCGCCGGCGCCGGCGCCGGCATTCCGCGCCTGATGCAGGAACGCTTCGCGCTGGACGACGATCCGCCGGCGCTGGTGGCACGCGCCTGGCGGGAACGGCGCAGCCTGATCCGCGACGATCTCGACAGCGACCCCGGGCTGGCCCGCTATCGGCCGCTATTCGCTGAAACCGGATGGCGCTCGGCGGCGATGATGCCGGTCTGGCGCGGCGGGGAGCTGTTCGCCATCCTCTCGCTTGGTTCGCCCCACTCCCAGCTGTTCAAGGCCGATGTGCTGGCGCTGTGCGAACGGGTGGCGCAGCTGCTCGGCCGCGGGCTCGACGAGCTCGACCTGCGCGAGGCGATGGAGCGCGAGCGTGGCCGGCAATTCCACCTGGCTCGCCATGACGCGCTGACCGGTCTGCCGAACCGGCTGATGTTCGAGGAGCATCTGGGCCTAGCGCTGGCGCGCGCCCGTCGCCACGAGGCACCGCTGGCGGTCTGCATGATCGACCTCGATGATTTCAAGCCGGTGAACGATCGCTGGGGCCACGCCGCCGGCGACCGGCTGCTGCGCGACGTGGCGGGGCGGCTGCAAGGCACACTGCGGCGGTCTGACCTGATCGCACGGCTGGGCGGGGACGAATTCGCCCTGGCGCTCGAGGAGGCCGGGGACGCCGAGGCGTTGGGCGCGCTGCTGGACCGGATCGCCGAGGCCCTGGTCGCGCCGTTCGCGCTTCCCGAAGGGCCGGTGCGGATCGGGCTCTCCATCGGCGTCGCCCTGTTCCCCGGCGGTGGAGACGATCCCGACTTGCTGCTGCGCCGGGCCGACGCGGCGCTCTATCGGGCCAAGGCGGCGAAGGAGACCCGGGTGCGCCATTGGCAGCGCTGGGATGGCGGCACCGCCGATCCCGCGCCGTCGCCGGTGCTGCTGGACGATGCCTATGGCGCCGAGGCGCAGCGGCTGCTGGCCGCCACCGCCGGCATCTGGCCCGCGGTGACCGCGGGGTTCATCGATGATTTCCACGCCGCGAGCAGCGGCTGGGACGATGCCGCCGGCATCCTTGCCGCGCTGACCCCGGCCGCGCTGGAGCGTCTGAGGACGGCTCAGGCCAATCATCTGTCGGCGCTGATGTCGCCCGCCACGGACCGCGAGGCGCTGCTGCGCCGGGCCCGCGCGGTGGGGCTGGTTCACGCGCTGGTGGGCGTCGATGGTGCCGTGCATATGCAGGCGATGGCCCTGTATCAGTCCAGATTGAGCCAGCGCCTGGGCGCTTGGCCGCTGACGCCGGCCGACCGCCAGAATCTTCTCACCCTTGCCATCGCCCGCTTGCAGCACGACAGCGCCGCGCAGATCGAAACCCGCGCCAACGTCATCGCCAGCTATTTCGACGTCGTCCTGCGTCCGCCGCCGCCGCCGGAGCTGACCTGGGTGGACGCGCTGCGCGCGCAGCTGGACGCGGTGGCCGGCTTGCCCGGGATCATGGTGGCCGGGCTGCTGCGCCCCGACGCCGAGGGCCGCTTCCAGGTGGTGGCCAGCTCCGGCACCGGGGAACTCAGCTTCAGGCGCATCCGCGAGGCGACGGGGATCGCGCCACGGCTGGATGCCGCGGCGCTGGAAGGGCAGGGACTGGTCGGGCTTTGCTGGCGCGGCGGTGAACCGATCTCGGCGGCGAATTTCCAGACCGATCCGCGCACCGTGCCATGGCATGCGGCAGCGCGGCGATTCGGAGTACAGAGCGGCATCGCCCTGCCGCTGCGCGACAACGACGACCGCATCGTCGCCGTGCTCAGCCTGATCGGCGCGTGGCCCGCCCAGTTCGAGGGCATGTGGATGCGCCATTTCTGCCTCGGCCTGGTGCAATCCCTGGCGCGGCTGTGGCAGCAGCGGCGCGGCGCGGCGGTAACCGTGGTGCCCGAGACCACCGCCGCCGCCTGGCGCCGGCGCCTGTTCACTGGCGGGCTGCGGTTGCACTACCAGCCGCTGGTCGATCTGCGGCATGGCCATGTTTACGGGGTCGAGGCTCTGGCGAGGCTTGAGCAGGAGGACGGTACGCTGATCCCGCCCGGCCGTTTCCTGCCGCTGCTGGGCGCGCGCGACCTCGACGAGCTGTTCCGCCTGGGGCTGGCCGAGGCGCTGCAACAAGTCATGGTGTGGGACGATGCCGGGCTGCGGCTGCGGGTCAGCCTCAACCTTCCGCCCGCCACCCTGGTGCGTCCCGATTGTTCGTTCTGGGTGCGCGAGGCGCTGGCGCGCGCCGGCATCGTCCCGGACCGGCTGGCGCTCGAGATCACCGAGAATCAGGAGTTCGCCGAACCGGAACTCAGCGCGTCGGCGATTACCGCCCTGGGCCGGCTGGGGGTGCGGCTGGTGATGGACGATCTGGGGGCCGGGTTCTCCAGCCTGGATCGGTTGCGCAACCTGCCGTTCAGCGCGGTGAAGATCGACCAGGGGCTCATCCGCGACGTGCGCTCGGCGCCCGATCGGACCATGCATTTCGTCGGCGCGCTGATCCGGCTCGCCGATGATCTCGAGATCCGCTCGGTGGTGGAGGGGCTCGAGACGCCGGACCTGGTGGAAGCGGCGGCGATCCTGGGCGCGCATGGCGGGCAGGGCTATGCGCTGGCGCGGCCGATGCCGGGAGCGGCGCTCGCCGGCTGGGCGCGCGGATTTCGGTTGGACACCAGCCGCGCGGCGCCGCGCACCGCGCTCGGCGCGCTGGCCAGCCTGTGGCGAGCGGCCCATCTCGGCGATGGGCCGGAAGCAGACCACGCGAGCGATGGTCCGGTCGGGGCGTTCCTGGAGCACCGAGGGCTCACCGGAGGACGGCTCGGTACGCTGCACGCGCTGCTGCACGAGATCGCCGCGCGGGATGGCCGCGCCAGCGCCCGTTACCGCGCCGAATCGGCTCGTTTCCGGCACGCGTTGGCCGAACTGGCGCGCGCCGAGGCCACCCCCTAACATCCGCCGCGCACGCACCGGGGAGAGATCGCATGAAGACGCGCGCCGCCGTGGCTCGCCAGGCCGGGGCACCGCTCAGCCTGGAGGAGGTGGACCTCGAAGGCCCGCGCGCCGGCGAGGTGCTGGTGGAGATCAAAGCCACCGGCATCTGCCATACCGACGAGTTCACCCTCTCGGGCGCGGATCCCGAGGGGCTGTTTCCGGCGATCCTGGGCCATGAGGGCGCCGGGGTGGTGGTGGAGGTGGGGGAAGGAGTGGGCAGCCTGAAGCCGGGCGATCACGTCATCCCGCTCTACACGCCGGAATGCCGGCAATGCGAATACTGCCTGTCGCGCAAGACCAATCTCTGCGTGGCGATCCGCGCCACCCAGGGGCGCGGGGTGATGCCGGACGGGACCAGCCGGTTCTCCTGCGCGGGGGAGACAATCCATCACTACATGGGGACCTCCACCTTCAGCAATTTCACCGTGCTGCCGGAGATCGCGCTGGCGAAGATCCGCCCCGACGCGCCGTTCGACAAGGTCTGCTACATCGGTTGCGGCGTGACCACCGGAATCGGCGCGGTCATCAACACCGCGAAAGTAGAGCCGGGCGCGCGAGTGGTGGTGTTCGGGCTGGGCGGGATTGGGCTGAACGTGATCCAGGGGGCACGGCTGGCGGGCGCCGAGATGATCGTCGGCGTGGACCTGAACCCGGCGCGGCGGGCGATCGCAGAGAGGTTCGGGATGACGCATTTCGTCAACCCGTCCGAGGTCGCGGGCGAGTTGGTGCCGTATCTGGTCGATCTGACCAAGGGGGGTGCCGATTTCAGCTTCGAGTGCATCGGCAACGTGAAGGTGATGCGCCAGGCACTGGAATGCGCACATCGCGGCTGGGGGCAGAGCATCATCATCGGCGTGGCCGGGGCCGGGCAGGAGATCTCCACCCGCCCGTTTCAGCTGGTGACGGGGCGCGTATGGAAGGGCACCGCGTTCGGCGGCGCGCACGGGCGGACCGATGTGCCGCGGATCGTCGATTGGTACATGGAGGGCAGGATCAACATCGACGACCTGATCACCCATGTGCTGCCCTTCGCGCGGATCAACGAGGGATTCGAGCTGATGCGGCGAGGGGAGTCGATCCGCAGCGTGGTGACGTACTGAGCGGCAGTCGGCACGCGAACCGGCACCGGCGCTACCGCGTATCCGCCGCCTCGGCCAGCAGCGCGGCGCGCAACGTGTCGATCGGGGTCAGCACGCCGTCGCGGTCCAGATGCCAGAAGGTCCAGCCGTTGCAGCTCGGCGCGTTCTGCGCCTGCGCCCCCACCTGATGGATGGACCCGGCCAGGGTGCCGGAGCGCAGGCTGCCGTCGGCGGCCACCACCGCCTCGATGCGCCGCTGGCGGTCATAAAGGCGGGTGCCGGGCGGGATCAGCCCGCGTTCTACCAGGACCCCGAAGGCGATGCGCGGGGCGTCGCGCCGGTTGGGGGTGGCGGCGGCCTCTGGCGGCGCCGGGCGGGTGCGCCGGATCCGGCCCCAGGCGGCTTCCACATAAGCCGGATGGCGTTCGATACCGATGAAATGCCGGTGCAGGCGACGGGCGACGACGCCGGTGGTGCCGGTGCCGAAAAACGGGTCCAGCACGATATCCCCCGGGCCAGTGGCGGCGAGCAGGGCGCGGTGCAGCAGCGCCTCCGGCTTCTGGGTCGGGTGCAGCTTGAGGCCATGAGCGTTGCGCAGCCGTTCCGGGCCGGTGCAGAGCGGGATCAGCCAATCGCTGCGCATCTGGATCTCGTCGTTCAGCGCCTTCATCGCTTGGTAGTTGAAGCGATGGCGGGAGTCGCGCTGGCGCGCCGCCCAGATCAGCGTCTCATGCGCATTGGTGAATCGCCGGCCGCGAAAATTCGGCATCGGATTGGCTTTGCGCCAGATGATGTCGTTGAGGATCCAGTATCCCAGGTCCTGCAGGATAGCGCCGATGCGGAAGATGTTGTGGTAGGCGCCGATCACCCAGAGCGTGCCGTCCTTACGCAGCACGCGGCGACATTCGGTGAGCCAGGCCAGGGTGAAGGCGTCATAGGCGGGGAAATCGGCGAAACGGTCCCACTCGTCATCGACGCCGTCCACCAGGCTGTCGTCGGGGCGGCGCAGTTCGCCGCGCAACTGGAGATTGTAGGGCGGGTCGGCGAACACGCAATGCACCGAGGCCGGCGGGAGCATCCGCAGCATCTCGATGCAGTCGCCGCGCAGGATCTGATCGAGCGGCAGTTCGCGGACGAGTTCCAAGATTGGATCCGACGTGGGGAGGGAGGGGGGATACATGGTGGCGGGGGCGCCGCGGTCGCGTCAATCCGCGCGCCGCTTGCCGGCAGGGCGGCCCGGTGCTGTGCTGCGGGCAATCTGGGCGGGAGGAGCGGACGATGACGGAGATTCAGATTCTGGCCGGCGGATTCGGGTTTCCCGAAGGCCCGGCGCTGCTGGCCGACGGCAACCTGGCGGTGACCGAGATCGCCGGGCGGAAGGTATCGCGGATCGGGCCGGACGGCACCGTCTCGGTGCTGGCGGCGACCGGCGGTGGGCCGAACGGGCTGGCGGTGGGGCCGGACGGAGCGCTCTATTGCTGCGACAATGGTGGGGGGATGTACCGGCCGGGGCATTTCATGGCGGAAGGCCCGGCGGCGGATTATGCGGGGGGAATGGTGCGGCGGATCGACCCGGCGACCGGTGTTTTCCGCACGCTTTATACTGAATGCAATGGTCATCGGCTGTCGGCGCCGAACGATCTGGTGTTCGACAAGGCGGGAGGGTTCTGGTTCACCGATCTTGGCAAGCGCTACGCGCGGGGGCGCGATCACGGCGGGCTCTACTACGCGCTGCCGGACGGCTCGCGGATCGTCGAGGCGGTCTATCCGATCCTTTCGCCCAACGGGGTCGGGCTGTCGCCCGACGGGGGCACGGTCTACGTGGCCGATACCGAGCCTGCTCGGCTCTGGGCGTTTGAGGTGACCGGGCCGGGACAGATTCGCAAGCTGCCGTTTCCCTCGCCGCATGGCGGGCGGCTGGTGGCGGGGCTCGGAGGGTATCAGCGCTTCGACAGCCTGGCGGTGACGGCTTCTGGGAATATCTGTGTTGCCACTCTGGTGACCGGTTGCATTACAGTGATAGCGCCCGATGGGCGGGTGCTGCGCCAGGTGGCGATGCCCGATACGCATCCGACCAATATCTGCTTCGGCGGGCCGGACATGCGGACGGCCTATATCTCGTTGTCCGAGACGGGGCGGATCGGGGTCATGGCGTGGGATGAGCCGGGGCTTCGGCTGAATTTCCAGCCGTGAGGGAAAGAGACGGCGAGAGGCCCGGAGTCAGCCGACGCGGGCCAGGCTGGCGCCTTCCCGACGCAGCCAGGCCAGCGCGGATTCGGTGTGGGATGTCAGTTCGGAGACCGCCGCCCAGAAGCGCGGGCCGTGGTTCATGTGGGCGAGATGGGCGACTTCATGCGCGGCCACATAGTCCTGCACGAAGGGCGGCGCCATCACCAGCCGCCAGGAGAAGCTGATCACCCCCCGCGCCGAGCAGCTGCCCCAGCGGCTGCGCGTATCCTTTACCGTCACCCGGGTTGCTGTGCGGCCGAGCCGAGGGGATTTTTCGGCCACCAGCGCGCGCATCGCGTGCAGTGCCGCTGCGTGCAGAAAATCGGACATCCGCCGACTCAGAAAAGCAGCACCACCCCCAACCAGGATCTCCCCGGCCTCGGCCCGCGCGCCACCGCGCAGATTCGGCGTGTGGCGGATCCGATGCGCGACGCCATGCAGTGGTACCAGCGCGCCATCGACGAACGGTATTGCATCGGGCAAGGCCGCCAGACGTTCGGCGACCCAGTCGGCATGGGTCATCAACAGCGCCATGCCAGCCGGCCGGCCGGCCCGCTTCGGCAATGTCACGATCACACGCCCACCGCGATGGTCGATGCGAAGGCTGACGCGCCGGGCACGCGCGTGACGACGCCAGACCACCGCGGTGGCGCCGCGAGGAAGCTGCACTGTCTCATCGGGTGGCGTGTTCATCGATGCGATGAACACGCGGCGTATCCGATTCGTCAATGCGAAACGCGCATCAGCGCATCGCCGCCGCCGGTGCCTCGCGGAACGGAGTGCCGCTCTCGGCCAGTTGCCTGAGCAGCTTCGAAGGCGCCCAACGCCGCCCATGCTCACGTTCCCACACCGAGATCTGCTCGTACACCGCGCCAGGCCCGAGCTGGTCGGCCCAATACATCAGCCCACCGCGATAGCGCGGGAAACCGAATCCGTAGAGCCACATCACGTCGATATCGGACGCACGATACGCTTTGCCTTCCTCGAGTATGCGGCAGGCTTCGTTGACCGAGGAGAACAACAGCCGGCGCAGGATCTCCTGGTCGGTGAACGTCCGCTGGGACACGCCGAGAGCGGTGGCGGTGTCGCGGATGATCTTCGCGACCTCGGGGTCCGGATGTGGCGTGCGATCGCCCTTGTCGTATCGGTACCATCCGGCGCCGGTCTTCTGTCCGAAGCGGCCCAGCTCCACCAGCCGATCGGCGATCGGGAGCTTGCGATAATCCGGGTC
>JAKBCO010000253.1 GCA_021807785.1 Pseudomonadota bacterium | reverse complement strand
GCGCCCACTCCGCTGCGCGACCTGCCCGACCTGGCCGCCGCGGCCGGGGTTGGGCAGGTGCGGCTCAAGGAGGAATCGGGACGCTTCGGGCTGGGCAGTTTCAAGGCTCTGGGCGGGGCCTATGCGGTGGACCTGACGGTCGCCGCCGAGGCGGCGCGGCGGGGCGTGGCGCCGGTGGCGCTGACGGTGACCTCGGCCACCGACGGCAACCATGGGCGGGCCGTCGCCTGGGGGGCGCGGCGCGCCGGCTGCCGGGCAGTGATCTTCATCCACGCCGCCGTCTCCCCCGGCCGGGAAGCGGCGATCGCCGGGCTGGGCGCGGAGGTCCGCCGCGTCGCGGGCACCTATGACGATGCGGTGCGGGCCTGCGCCGCCACTGCCGCCGCCGAGGGGTGGCTGGTGATCTCCGACACCTCCTGGCCCGCCTATACCGAGGTGCCGCGCGCGATCATGCAGGGTTACCGGCTGATGGTGGCGGAGGCGGCGGCGCAATGGGCGGGCCCGCCGCCCACCCATGTGTTCATCCAATGCGGCGTGGGCGGGGTGGGGGCTTCGGTGGCGGTGCAGAGCCGGGCCGATTTCGCGCCGCCGCCGGCGCTGGTGGTGGTGGAGGCGGAGACCGCCGCCTGCCTGCTGCTCTCGGCCCGCGCCGGATGTCCCACGACGGCACCGGGGCGGTTGGAGACGGTGATGGCGGGCCTGGCCTGCGGCGAGCCGAGCCTGCTGGCCTGGCAGGAGCTGGAACGGGCGGCGACGGCGTTCCTGGGGATTCCAGACCGGGCGGCGGTCGCGGCGATGCGCGCGCTGGCCGCGGTCGGGGTGGTGGCCGGGGAGTCCGGTGCCGCCGGGGCGGCGGGGCTGGCGGAGGCGGCGGCGGACCCGGCGGCGCGGGCGGCGCTGGGGCTGGGGGCGGAGAGCCGGGTGCTGCTGTTCGCCACCGAGGGGGCGACGGATCCGGAGGTTTATGCGCGGCTGATGAGGGGGTGAGAGGAACCGGGGCGGAGCCGGCGCTGCGCCCCCCTTTCTCGCTCTTTTCGGCGATGCCCGGTGTGCTCCGCAACCGCGATCACCGCACCGATCAGCCGCACGGGGCGACATTCCCGCCGGCAACATGCGCGGCCCTGGCTGGGCAGACGGTGGCCAGGGAAACGCGAACCACAACGAACTCCCCTGGCCCACGAAACCGGGATGGAGGGTAGGAGCACCGCGGTTCAACCATGAATTGCGCGCCGGCGCGGCGGGTCTGTCGCCCTAAATCGGGCACACCCCGGACGCGCACTGCAACTGCGCCAGATCCACCGCCTCCTCCGCCGTCGCGATCCGCGCCGTCAGCGCCGCGAAAGCCTCCGGCGCGATCTCCTCCTCCGGCAGATACTCGTAGCCCAGCGCATGATCGGGCCGCGAGGGCAGCACCGCGCAGCAGCGGATCTCCGGCTGGTGCCGGCGGACGATGGCGCGGAACGCCTCCAGATCGTGCCGGTCGGTGAAGAGTTTCAGCGTGTAGCTGATCTGGTTGCCCTGCTCGGCGCCGATCCAGTGCTGCTCCAGCAGTCCCAGCCAGCGGTAATGCGCCTCCGGCGGCGCCTCCGGCGCGGTCACCAGCCGCGCATCCAGCCCCAGCTCCAGGATCAGCGGCAGGGTGGGGAAGCCCACGATGGTCATGCCGGGGAAGCTCACCAGGCTGCGCATCGGATAGCCGCGCGCCTCGTACTCCGCCAGCAGCGGGTCGGCGTCGGCCGGCCAGCCGCCGTCCGGGGCACGCACCCCCTTGAACTGCACCCAGCGCAGATACTGCCGGCGCGGCGGCAGATGCGCGCCCTCGGTCAGGCCGAAGAGCTTGCTGATGGTGCCGGACGGTTTCACCGTGGTCACCGTCACCGGCCGGTTCAGTCCCAGCGCGGCGGCATAGGTCAAGCCCTCGTCCTTCGCCGCCGCCGACAGCCGCGCCAGCATGGCCCAGAACGGCGCGGCGTGGGTCTCGTCCAACAGGTCGTGGAAATCCAGGCCGAAGCGCATCCAGGCATATTCGTGCAGCCCGGTGGGCCCGATCCCCATGCGGTTGGTGCGCGCCACTTCCTGCCCGTAGAGCGCATCCATCCGATTGGCGCGCATCAGGAAGCGCACCCCCAGCCGCACCGCGTCCTCGGCCCGCGCATCCCAGAGTGCTGCCACGTCCGGCGGCGGCGCGCCGGGGGCAAACCCGTCCAGCGGCGCCGGGCAGGCCAGCAGCGGCGCGAAATCGGCGATCACGCAATACCCGCCGGCCACGTGCAGCGCGATCTCGCCGCACGGGTTGGTGGTCATCGGGAAATCCGCCGCCGCGGCGGCGCGGGCCAGCGTGGCCAGCAGCGGTGCCGCTTCATCCACCTGGTAGCGGGCCGAGCGGACGTCGCGCCCGTCCTCATGCACCGGGCGCTCACGGGCCGAGCCGGTGCGGTGATCCTCGAGCTTGTCGCCGTTGATGAAGCCCGGCTCGCCGTTGACATAGGCGCAGCGCGTGGCCTCGGCGAAAATCTCGCGCGCGCGGGCGCCATCGGGCGCATCCAGGGCGGCCCAGAACGCGGCATCCACCATCACCGAGTGGTTGGCGGTCCAGAGGCCGCCCGCCTCCTTGATGCGGATGAAGCGCAGGATGTCGGGATCGCGCCAGGATTTGGTGGCCATCCGCGCGGCGCGGCGGGCGCCGCCCACCTGCACTTCCACGGAAAGATGGTGATCGACCAGCAGCGCCTGCTCCCACCGCGCCATCCCGCTGGCGCGGGCCGGTTCGATGACATGGCGCTGGATGTTGAGGAACGCGCGCAGCAGCGACAGCGGGCCGGAGGCCGGCCGGCCCTGCATCCCGCGGATCGGCGCGCCGGCCGGGCGGATCTCCGAGAAATCCAGCACCAGCGTCTGCCCTCGCGCGCCGGCGAAGGCCATGGATTCGAGCAGCTCCACCGCCTTCGCCCAGCCCTCGCGGCTGTCGGCGATCACGTGACGGCGCGCGTCGGCCGGTGCCTCCGGCCCGGCAAGGCGCGCGAGTTCCGGCGCGTCCTCGCCCAGCACCGTGGCGGCATTGGGGAAATCCGGGTGCTCGGCGGCCAGCCGGAACCGCAGCGTCGGCGCCTCCGCCCAATCCACCGCGATCAGCGCGTCGTCATAGGACCGGCCGACGCCGGAGCCGTTCAGCAGCAGGTAGAACTTGACGAAGGAGGCGATGGCGGTGGCGCAGTTGGTGAAGACCTCGATGTTGCGCCCCGGCTGATCGGCATCGCCATGTTGCAGGTGCCGTCCGGAGGTGAGCAGCGCGCCGGTGGCGATGGCATTGCGCAGCCGCGCCCGTTCGGCGGCGGTTTCGGCGTCGGCGCGGCCGAGCAGGGCGATGTTGCCGGCCGCCACCCGGTCGGCGACGCGGCCGAAGCAGGCCTCGTCCTCCGCGCGAAACACGGTGCGGCGGGCGACGGCGATGCCCATGCCGGGGCTGAGCGCACGGGGCGGCAGCGGGATCTCGCCGAACGCGGCGCCGGGCAGGGGACGGACAGAGAGGTCGAACGGCATGGGGACGGCTCCTGCTGGACCCATATATAGGGGTCAGAGCCCGCAATGGAACACCCGATATAGTGATTCGCAAGGGGTAATCCCACTCGCTCGGATGACTGACCGGATCGGGTCATCCGGGCGAAGGCGATCGCGCGCCGGGTTGGCGGGCGGCGGCACGCCCCATGAGTTCGGGCTTTGCAAGCCCGGGGCGGCAGCGCAGACTGCGCCCATGTCCCGCCGCAGCCTGGAACTCACGCCGGAACTGATGCTGCGTGCCTACCGGCACGGGCTGTTCCCGATGGCGGAGTCGCGGGGGGGCCACCGGCTCTACTGGCTCGACCCGGAACGCCGCGGCATTCTCCCGCTCGACGGCTTCCATGTTCCGCGCCGGCTGCTGCGCACCGTGCTCTCGGGGCGATTCGCGGTCAGCGCGGACACCGATTTCCCCGCCACCATCGCCGGCTGCGCCGCCCCGGCCCCGGGGCGGGAGGACACCTGGATCAACCCGCAGATCGAATCCCTGTTCGCCACCCTGCACCGGATGGGCGTTGCCCATTCGGTGGAATGCCGCGACGCCGGGGTGCTGGTGGGCGGCCTCTACGGGGTGGCGCTGGGCGGGGTGTTCTTCGGCGAGAGCATGTTCTCCCGCGTCCGCGACGCCTCGAAAGTGGCGCTGGTGCATCTGGTGGCGCGGTTGCGGCTGGGCGGATTCCGGTTGCTGGATACGCAGTTCGTCACCGCCCACCTGGCCCGCTTCGGCGCCGCCGAGATCGCCCGCGCCGACTACAAACACCGGCTGATCGCGGCGCTGGATGCGCCGGCGCGGTGGGAGGCGGCGCCGGAGGCGGCCCGCCTGGCCGCGGCGCTGCGCGCCCTGGGGGAGGCATGAAGCATCTTCTCCTGGCCGCTGCCGTCTCGCTGGCCGGGCCGTCACGCCTGCCGGTGGTGTTCCCGACCCATGACGTGGCGGTGACCTACC
>JAKBCO010000252.1 GCA_021807785.1 Pseudomonadota bacterium | reverse complement strand
GCATACCATAATCCATTAACCTTCCCGCGCTTCACTCGGCGCCATGACCAGGCGCTTCACGCTCTTGCTGGCCTTGCTGGTGCCGTTGGCTGCCCCGGCCCGCGCGCAGCTGGACCCGGCGAGCTTCACCACGATGTTCCCCGCGGATGTGCGCGCCCCCGGCCAAGCGCCCGGCGTCACGGTGCTCTCGCGCGCGCGGCCCGAGTATCAGGCGCTGCCGATCGCGCTCGGGCCTTTGCTCCTCCGCCCGGGTCTCGGCGTCGGGGTTGGGTATGACAGCGACCCGGCCGGCCTGCCCGGCGCGCATGGCAGCCCGGAGACCGTGCTCGCCCCATCGCTGGCGGCCGGCGCGGGGTGGGAGGACGCGCGTTTCGCCCTCGCCCTCGGCGCCACCGATCACCGCCGCACGGCGGATCCGGCGCTCGATTATACCGACTGGACCCTCGGTGGCGGGCTTCGTCTCGATGGCGCGCGCACCCGCCTCACCCTGTCGGCGGTCTCCCGCGCGCTGCACGAGGACGGCAGCACCATCGGCGCCCTGCCGACCGACCGCCCGCTCGCCTGGCAGCTCACCGCCGCGCGGGCGGCGCTGCGCTGGGGCGATGGCATCGTCTCGCTCACCCCGGCGCTGGATTTCGCCGCCTTTCGCTATGCGGACGCGGTGCTGGGCGGGATCGGCCTGTCGCAGGCCGACCGCGACCGCGACATCCTGCGCCCGGGCCTGGCCGGGCGCTATGCGCTGGACCCGGGCACCGACCTGGTGGTGGCGATCCGCGACACCGTCACAAGCTACACCGCCCCCACCGCCGGACAGCCCAGCCGCGACAGCAACGCGGTGACCGCGCTCGCCGGGTTCCAGGACGGCGCCGATGCGATGCTGCGCTGGCGCCTGCTGGCGGGATGGGAGGTGCGCCGCTTCGCCGGCTACGGCACCCGCGCCGGCCCGGTGCTGGCCGCGCAGGCGATCTGGCAGCCGAACGGCATGACCACCGTCACCGCCACCCTGTCGCGGCGGATGGAGGACGCGGCGCAGGAAGGTGTCGCCGGCTACACCGCCACCGCCGGCACCTTGCGGCTGGACCGCGAGGCCTGGCGCAACCTCATCCTGTCGGCCGGGTTCGGCGCCGAGCACGCCGCCTTCACCGACGGGACACGCGAGGACGCCGGCTCCGCCCGCTTCGCCGCGCGCTGGCTGCTCAACCGCCGGATGCGCCTGACCGCGAGCGAATCCGTCACCGCGCTGGAAGGCGCGACCTCGGTGCTGCTGCCGGGCGGGCGGCGGGTCACCCGCAGCGTCTCGCTCCTGCGGCTGGGATTCGGGTGGTGAGGTCGCGCCGGCTGCTGGGGGTCGATTTCACCGGCTTCGATCTGCCCGCGGCGCTGGCCTGGCTGCGCGCGCGGCCGGCGGAGGCGCCGTTCGCCTACGTGGTCACCCCGAACGCCGATCACCTGGTGCGCCTGCACCGCGACCCGTCGCTGGCCCCGCTCTATCGGGACGCGGCGCTGACCCTGCTCGATTCGCGGGTGGTCGCGGCCGGCGCCCGGCTGCTGGGCCTCGCGCCGCCGCCGGTGGTGACCGGGGCCGACCTGATCGCGGCGCTGCTGCCGGCGCTGCCGGCGGCGACGCCGATCTGCCTGATCGGCCTGCCGGCCGGCTTCCTGCCGGCGCTCCGCGCCCGCACCGGCCTCGCCGCCATCGCCCATCACGATCCGCCCGTCGGCTTTGCCCACGACCGCGCGGCGATCGACGCGGCGCTGCGCTTCGTCGAGGCGCATCCTGCCCGCTTCATCCTGCTCGCCGTCGGCTCCCCGGCGCAGGAGCTTCTGGCCGCCGCCCTGGCGTCGCGGGGGCGGGCCGGCGGCACCGCGCTCTGCATCGGCGCGGCGGTGGATTTCCTGGCCGGGCGGTCGCGCCGCGCGCCGGTGTGGATGCGCCGTGCCGGGCTGGAATGGCTGCACCGCCTGGCCTCGGCCCCGCGCCGCCTCGGTCGGCGCTACCTGCGCGAGGACCCGGCGATCCTGCGTCTGCTGCTGGCCGCCCGGCTGGCGCGATGATTCACGCTTTGTTGGTGGTTGCCGGCCCAGCATGGCAGCCGCCCGAGCCGCGCGAGGACCCATGGACGACCTACTCGCCGAATTCCTGACCGAAACGAACGAGATGCTGGCCGAACTCGATGTCGCGCTGGTGCGGCTCGAGACGGCGCCGGAGGATGCCCAGAATCTGTCGGGCATCTTTCGGCTGGTTCACACCATCAAGGGCACCTGCGGGTTCCTGGGCCTGCCGCGGCTCGAGCAAGTGGCCCATGCCGGGGAGAACGTGCTCAGCCGGATGCGCGACGGGGCGCTGCGTCCGACGCCCGCGCTGGTGAGTCTGGTGCTGGCCGCGCTCGATCGGATCAAATCCATCGTCGCCGATCTCGGCGCGACCGGGGCCGAACCGGCGGGCGAGGACGGGGCGCTGATCGCGGCCCTGGATGCGGCGGCCGAAGGCGGCACCGAGGCGGGGGTGCCGCCTTCGGCCGCCGTCGCCCCGGCGGCGGTCGCTCCCGCGCCCCGCGCGCCCGCCGCCGCGCCTGCCCCCGCGGCCGTGGCCCCGGCAGCTCTGGCCCCGGTAGCTCTGGCTTCGGTAGCCCTGGCCTCGGCGCCGATCCCCGACGCGGCGCCGAGCGCGACCCAGACCATCCGCGTCGGCGTTGACGTGCTCGACGACCTGATGACCCTGGTGAGCGAGCTGGTGCTCACCCGCAACCAGCTGCTGCAACTTGCCCGCACTCAGGAAAACAGCGCCTTCACCGTGCCGCTGCAACGGCTCTCGCACATCACCTCGGACCTGCAGGAAGGGGTGATGAAGACGCGGATGCAGCCGAT
The DNA here is from genome assembly GCA_021807785.1 of Pseudomonadota bacterium. Taxonomy (GTDB): domain Bacteria; phylum Pseudomonadota; class Alphaproteobacteria; order Acetobacterales; family Acetobacteraceae; genus JAJZVS01. Next base: position 1,669 of record JAKBCO010000252.1, on the reverse strand, counting down.
CGGCAATGCCTGGAACAAACTGCCGCGGGTGGTGCGCGATCTCGCCCACGAGCTCGACAAGCGCATCGACCTCGTGATGCTGGGCGCCGAGACCGAGCTCGACCGCCAGGTGCTGGAGCTCATCAAGGACCCGCTCACCCACATGGTGCGCAATTCCGCCGATCACGGGCTGGAAAGCCCGGCCGAGCGGCGCGCGGCGGGCAAGCCGGAGACCGGGCGCATCACCCTCAACGCGTTCCACGAGGGCGGCCACATCATCATCGAGATCGCCGATGACGGCCGCGGCCTGCCGGTCGATCGCATCCGCGCCAAGGTGCTGGCCCAAGGGCTGGCGACCGAGGCCGAGCTGGCCGGGATGTCGGACCCGCAGATCCAGCGATTCATCTTCCGCGCCGGCTTCTCCACCGCCGCCGCCGTCACCGCCGTCTCCGGCCGTGGGGTGGGGATGGACGTGGTGAAGACGAATATCGAACGGATCGGCGGCACCATCGAACTCACCAGCCGGGCCGGCGCCGGCACCACCTTCACCATCAAGATCCCGCTCACGCTCGCCATCGTCTCGGCGCTGATCGTGGAGGCCGGGGGCGAGCGCTTCGCGGTGCCACAGACCTCGGTGGCCGAACTGGTGCGCGCCGGCGACGGCAGCGGCGAGGGCGGCAGCCGGATCGAGCGCATCAACGATACCCCGGTGCTGCGCCTGCGCGACCGGCTGCTGCCGCTGGTCAGCCTGTGCGAACTGCTGCGCCTCGACGCCCCCGCCGCCAACGGTGATCCACCGACCATCGTCGTGGCGCAGGTCGGCCCCACCACTCTCGGCCTGATCGTCGATCGGGTTTTCGACACCGAGGAGATCGTGGTCAAGCCGGTGGCCCCGATCCTGCGCCACGTCACCATGTTCTCGGGCAACACCATCCTGGGCGACGGTTCGGTCATCATGATCCTGGACCCGAACGGGATCGCGCGCGCCACCGGCATCGGCGCCGGAGAGGGACGGGAGAGCGCCGCCCGGATCGCCGCGCCGGCCGAGACCACCAGCCACTCGGCGGCAACGACCTCGATCCTGCTGTTCCGCGCCGGCCCCGCGGAGGCGCCGCCGCTGGCGGTGCCGCTGGCGCTGGTGGCCCGGCTCGAGGAAATCCCGCGCGAGCGGATCGAGCGCTGCGGCGATGCGCTGGCAACCCAGTATCGCGGCCGGTTGATGCCGCTGCTGGCCCTGATCGGGGAGGTCGATCCCGCACGGGCGCAACAGCCGGCGCTGGTCTTCACCGACGGCGACCGCTCGATGGGCCTCCTGGTCGATGCGATCACCGATGTGGTGGAGGATCGGCTCGAGGTGGAGCTCGGCGCGGCGCGCCCCGGCCTGCTGGGCACCGCGGTGATCGTCGGCCACGCCACCGACGTGATCGATACCGGCTACTGGCTGACCCGCGCCTTCGGCGACTGGTTCCGCCCGGAGGCGGCAAAACGCGGCCCGCCGCGCATCCTGTGCGTGGAGGACAGCGACTTCTTCCGCGCCCTGCTGGTCCCGGCGCTGGCCGCCGCCGGGTTCGAGGTGACCGCCGCCGCCTCGGCCGCCGAGGCGCTGGCGCTGCGTGATGCCGGCGCCGGCTTCGCCGCCATCGTCTCCGATATCGAAATGCCGGAGATGAACGGCTTCGAGCTCGCCCGC
>JAKBCO010000251.1 GCA_021807785.1 Pseudomonadota bacterium | reverse complement strand
CCGCCAGCGCCTGACGCGCCTGGGCGGCATCGAGCCCCGCCGCCTGCGGGGCCGGCGCCGCGCGCGCGCGGACCAGGACGCAAAGGACGGCGAGGCAGGCCAGCAGCGGGAGCGACAGGCGGCGCATTGGGCAGGCGGACCACGAAGCGACCGGGCGGGTCAACCCGGCGGCGCGGCCATCGCCCCCGTCACGTCACCTCCCGCCCCAGTGCGGCCTCGTAAACCCGCAGCAGCGAGCTCGAATCATCCGCCCCCATTCCCGCCGCCCGGCCCATCCGCATCAGGGTCATCACCTGCGGCGCGATCATCGCCGGCATCCCCACCTCGTCGGCCATCTCCAGCGCCAGCCGCAGGTCCTTATGCGCCAGATCGAGCGCGAAGCCGGGGGTGAAGTTGCGCGCGAAGGCCTTCGGCCCCAGCCCGCGGAACGCATCCGAATTGCCGGAAGCATTGCAGATCACGTCATAGAGCTTGTGGACGTCGATCCCCGCCGCCGCCCCCAGCAGCAGCGCCTCCGAGGCCGCCGCGGCGTTGCAGAAGGCCAGCATGTTGTTGCAGAGCTTCGCCACCGACCCCATGCCGACCGGGCCGACATGGATCACCTCCTTCGAGAAGGATTTCAGCAGCGGCAGATTCGCCTCGAAGACCGCCGCATCGCCGCCCACCATGATGACGATGGTCCCGTCGGTCGCCCGCGGCACCCCGCCCGAGACCGGGGCCTCCAGCATCCTCACCCCTTTCGCCGCCATCCCGTCATGCACGCGCCGGGCGGTGGCCGGGGAATTGGTCGAGAGATCGATCAGCACCGTGCCGGCCCGCGCATGGGCGGCGATCCCGTCCGGCCCCAGGGTGACCGCCTCCACATGCCGCGGCATCGGCAGCGAGGTGAACACCACGTCCGCCTCGGCCGCGACCGCGGCGGTGGAGTCCGCCCCCGTGGCGCCGAGCGCGGTGCAGGCCGCCACCGCCGCCGGGTTCAGGTCGAAGACGCGCACCTGGTGGTTGGTGTTGCGGATGATGTTGCGGCACATGGGTCCGCCCATGTTGCCGACGCCGATGAAGCCGATCTTCACGAGGTCCCTCCCGCGCGCATGGTCACGGAGCCAGCATGGCAGAGCGCCCGGCCCGCGTCACGGCACTCATTCCCCTGGCGCCCATTCCCCGCGCGCCCTCCCGCGCGCATGATGGCGCGGAAAGGATCCTGGATGCGCCGCCTGTCGCCGTTGTCGCTGCTCTGCCTGCTCGCCGCCGCGCCGGCCGCCGCCCCCTCGGCGATCGCTCCGGTGCGGCTGCTGCCCCCCCCGCCGCCGATCCGCGTGCCCGGGGAGGTGGACAGCCTCGGCCGCACCGTGCTGATCGCCCCGGTCACCGGCGCGGTGGACGGCCCGTTCCATGCCGAGGGCGAGATCCGGGCCGGCGAGGTCGTGGCGCGCAACGTGCCGGCCACCTTGGATGCCTCGCTCGCCGCCGCCCGCGCCGCGCTGGCCTATGCCAGGGCCGCCGCCGCCCACACACGCCAGCTGGTGGCGGCGCGGCTCAGCACCACGCTGGCGCTGGACCAGGCCCGCCGCAACGTCGCCGAGGCCCGCAACCGGCTCGAGGGCCTGCAACGCCAGGCCGCCCAGCAGGTGATCCGCGCCCCGGTGGGCGGCACCCTGCACTACCGCGTCGCCCCCGGCACGGTGGTCTATCGCGGCGGGGTGATCGCCACCATCAGCGGACGCGCCACGCCCTGGATCGACCTTCGGGTCACCCCCGCCCAGGCGCGCGCGATCGCCACCGGCAGCACGGCGCGGATCGCCGGCGACGGCTGGCGCGGCATCGGGCAGGTGCTGTCGGTGGGCCAGGATGCGCGGCCCTACGGGCTGGTGCGGGTGCGGATCGGCCTGCCGGCGGAGAATCCGCTGCTGCCGGGCGAGTGGGTGCGGGTCGCCCTGGGGACGGCCGGCCCGCCTTCGCTGGCGGTGCCGCGCGCGGCGCTGTTGCGGCGCGCTGACCGGCTGATGGTGTTCGTGCTGCACGCCGGGCACGCCCGCGCGGTGCCGGTGCGGCTGCTCGCCGTCACCGCCACCACCGCCTGGGTGGCCGGCAAGCTGCGTCCCGGCGAGCCGGTGGCGATCCGCCATGTGACCCGGTTCGCCGTCGCGGCGCGCTGATGGGCGAGTTGTTCGCCCCGCCGGCCGCGCCGAAGCCGCCGGACGGCCTCCGCCCGCTCGCCGACCGGCTGCGCCCGGCCACCCTCGATCAGGTGGTGGGGCAGGACCATCTGCTCGGCCCGGAGGGAAGCCTGACCGGGATGCTGGCGCGCGGCGCGCTGGCCTCGCTGATCCTCTGGGGCCCACCCGGGACCGGCAAGACCACCATCGCCCGGCTGCTGGCCGAGCGCGCCGGGCTCGCTTTCGTGCAGCTCTCGGCGGTGTTCTCGGGCGTCGCCGACCTCAAGCGCGCCTTCGAGGACGCGGCGAAGCGCCGCCGCGCCGGGACCGGCACCCTGCTGTTCGTCGATGAGATCCATCGTTTCAACCGGGCCCAGCAGGACGGGTTCCTGCCGGTGGTGGAGGACGGCACCGTCACCCTGATCGGCGCCACCACCGAGAACCCGTCCTTCGCGCTGAACGGCGCGCTGCTCTCGCGCTGCCAGGTGCTGGTCCTGCGCCGGCTCGATGACGCGGCGCTGGAACTCCTGCTGGTCCGCGCGGAGGCCCCGCCGGGCCACAAGCTGCCGCTCGCCGGTGACGGCCGCGCGGCACTGCGCGCGATGGCCGATGGCGACGGGCGCTATCTGCTCAACATGGCCGAACAGCTGATGGCGGTGGCGGAGGATGCGCCGGCGCTGGATGCCGCGGCACTCGCCGCCCTGCTCGGCCGCCGCGCCGCGCTCTACGACAAGGATCGGGAGGAGCACTACAACCTGATCTCCGCGCTGCACAAATCCCTGCGCGGATCGGACCCGGACGCGGCGCTCTACTGGTTCGCGCGGATGCTGGGCGGCGGGGAGGACCCGCGCTACATCGCCCGCCGCCTGACCCGCTTCGCCGCCGAGGATATCGGCATGGCCGATCCCGCGGCGCTCGGGATGACGCTCGCGGCCTGGGAAACCTACGAACGGCTGGGCAGCCCGGAGGGCGAGCTCGCGCTGGCGCAGGCGGTGGTCTATCTCGGCACCGCACCGAAATCGAACGCGGTCTATGCGGCGTTCGGGCAAGCGCGGCGGGCCGCCAAGGCTACCGGCAGCCTGATGCCGCCGGCGCATATCCTGAACGCGCCGACGAAGCTGATGCGCGACCTCGGCTACGGCGCCGGCTATGCCTATGACCACGACGAGGCGGAGGCGTTCTCCGGCCAGAACTATTTCCCGGACGGCATGGCGCGCGAGCAGTTCTACCGCCCGCGCGACCGCGGCTTCGAGCGCGAGATCGGCAAGCGGCTGGACTACTGGGCACGGCTGCGCGCGGGCAAGGGCGGCTGATACGCCCCGCCCCTGACCCATGCGTTATCGGGCAGGGGCGGCGGGGACGGGCGTCGGCGCCGGATCGAAACCGTGCGGCACCGTGCCGCGCGGACGGATCAGCGCATAGGGACCGCGCGGCAGGAAGCGCCCGCTGCCCGGCTCGGCCAGAATCGCGCCGTCGCGCATCGCGATCTCGCCGCGGCGCAGGGTCATGGTCGGCCAGCCCGTCACTTCCATCCCCTCGTACGGCGTATAGTCGATCCGGTGCCGCAACACGGCATTCGTGATCCGCACCCGTCGCGCCGGGTCCCACAGCACCAGGTCGGCATCCGCGCCCGGCGCGATCCGCCCCTTCGCGGTCAGGCCGAACAGCCGCGCCGGCGCGGCGGCGGTCAGGCGCACGAACTGGCTCGGCGTGATCCGTCCCTTGGTCACCCCCTCGTGCCACAGGATCGGCAGGCGGGAACCGATGCCGGGCAGCCCGTTGGGGATGTCGCGGAACGGCGCGTCCTCGCCCGCCGCGCGCTTGCCGTCCGGCCCCGCATAGCTGAACCCGGCATGGTCGGAGGAGACCACGTCCAATGTGCCGCGCCGGATGTGATCCCACAGCCCGTCCGCGGCGGCGGCGTCGCGTGGCGGCGGGCTGCACATGAATTTCGCCCCCTCGAAGCCGGGGCGATCCATGTCCTGCTCGGTCAAGGTCAGGTAATGCGGGCAGGTCTCGGCCCAGACCTTGAGCCCGCGTGTCTGGGCGCGGGCGATCTCCTCGGCCACCTCGGCGCAGGAGACATGGAAGATCTGGATCGGCTGATCCACCAGCTCGGCCAGCGCGATGGCGCGATAGGCGGCCTCGCGCTCCACCACCGCCGGACGGGAGACGGGATGGTATTTCGGCGCCGTCAGCCCGGCGGCGAGCAGCGCCTCGGTGCGCCAGCCGATCGCGGCGTCGTTCTCGCAATGGATGGTCACCAGCGCGCCCGCGCGCCGTGCCGCCGCCAGCACCGCGATCAGGCCGCGATCGTCGAGCCGCAGCGGGTCGTAGGTGAGGAACACCTTGAGGCTGCGCAGCCCCTGGCCGACGACGAACGG
>JAKBCO010000032.1 GCA_021807785.1 Pseudomonadota bacterium | reverse complement strand
CGCGCAAGCCGCCCTCGAAATAGGCGTGCAGCTGGGCGCGGGCGCGGAGCAGGAGGTCGGTCTCGGTCTGATCGCGGCCCCAGCCCCAGTCGAGCGCGACGATGGCGCCGTCTTCCTCCGAGGCGGTGAGGTCGCCGATCGGGCTGTGCAGGGAGAGTTGCGGCATGGCAGCGCCCGGGTGCGGGGGGGCGGATGGCACGCCGAGGCGAGGGTGGTGTCAAGCGGGGCGGCGAAACGAGGCGGGGTAAAGTCGCGCTTGGAAGTGGCTAGCGGCGTTGCTACTTGAGGGCGCGATCAGGGAGGGCGTGCCGATGGCGGACGATGCCGCGCAACGGGCCTGGGTGACCCGGGTGTTGGGCTATAATTTTCCCGCGGTGACGGGTTCGGAGGCGGTGAATCTTGCACCGCTTCTGGCGTGCTGGCGCCGGGCTCGGGCCGAGGTCAGCCGCGAGATCTCCGCTTTCGGCGCCAGGCTGCTGGCCGACGCGGCCGTGAAGGCCGATCCGCGGTTTCCCTTTGTGCGCGCCGCCGCGGCCGAGATTCCCAATATGCTCCCCGCGTCGGGTCCGCGGATCGAGGCGTTGCTCGCCGCACGAACCCCGGTGCCCGGGGCGGCGCGGGAGGTGATGGCCGCGATCGATGCCTATCGCGGCGCGCTCGATGGCGCGCGCGGTCTGGCGCGGCTCGAAGCCTTCGCGACCAGCCGGCTCGGCGTCGCGCTCGGTCCGCGGGCGATCCTGACCACCGCCTTGGACGAAATCTCCGCCGCGCTGCGCGCCGCGGCCTGAACCGGAGCTGGGGGCCATGAGTTTCACCAAATCAAAATCCAGGAGTGGCGGCACCGGCAAGGAAAGCGCCAAGGGCTCGCGTCGCGACAGCGGCAGCGGGGAGCAGGCCCCGTTCAGCCAGCAGGTCGATGATCTGCAGGAGATCTTGATCGGCATTCCCGATCGGCCGGCCAAGTCGCTGATGACCTTCGAGGAGCTTAAGGCGAAGATCGGCTCGGCGCCGAAGAAGGACCGGCTGGGTGGGCTCTACAAGATGTCCACCCGCTACAAGGCGATCGGACAGAAGCTCGAGGCGGTGAAGCAGGCGCTGGCCCGAGCCACCATCGAGCAGATCGCCGACCAGGGCGGGCGCGAGCAGTTCGAGAGCGCGCTCAATGACCAGCTCGACGAGGTGGTCGCCGCCGGCAAGCGCTACCAGAAGAAGCATACTGGCAAGAAGGGCCGCGCGGTGCAGGAGCTGCTCGACGATGTCGAACGGTTCCGTGAAGAGATTCCGCGCACGCTGGACGCGCTGACCGACGGCAACGATCAGCTGCCTGACGGGTTGTCGGTCGATCAGGCGATCGTGGCGAAGCGTTCCGGCATCAAGCCCGGGCAGCTCAAGGGCGTCAGCCTGAAGCATTGCGAGTTTACCCGCTTCAATGACGAGACCCGCCAGGGGGACACGAAGCAGCTGGGCAAAGGTGCCGTCAACACCGTCCACGCGGTGACGACCGAAGGGGTCGAGCGGGTGTTCAAGGAGGAGCAACAGACCGATACCAGCCAAGCCTGGGCGCCTGGAATGATGGGCATCAACTTCAAGGATGATCCGCGCTACGGCAACCGCAACGTCGCCGGCGGCATTCTGGGCAAGCTGCTCGGAACCTCGGTAATGCCGGACTCCCGGTTCGCGGTGAACGAGGGCAAGGTGGGGCTCCTGATGGACAAGGCGCCCGGCAAGACTCTGAAGGACCTCAGGGAGAAGGGTGAACTTGATACGGACAGCTTCAGCTCCAAGGCGAAGGCCAGTCTTCAGCAGCAGCTGATGGACATGGAAGTCTGCGACATCCTGACCGGTCAGACGGACCGTCATCGCGGAAACTATATGATCGACGTGCAGGGCGATAAGGTCACCGTGACCGGGATCGACAACGATTTCTCGTTTCCCGACGTCGATAACGTCGATGAATCCTATGTCGAAGACAAGAATGGAACCCCGCTCGTGCTCAAGTTCGGGGCCATGAACTCGATCAAGACCCTGCCGGTGCTGATGAGCAAGACGATCGCGGACAAGATCTCGGGGATCGATTTCGATCGTGATATCGCGCCGGAATGGGAAGGTCTGCTGAAGGAACCCGAGATCCGCGCCGCCCAGACGCGGTTCCAGGCGCTCGCCGATCACGTCGGGGTGCTGCGCCAGACGGGCTGCATCGTCGCCGATTGGGAGAAATGGCGGAGCCCGCGCCCCGATCAGCTCACCGCGACCGAATATCTCGAACAGGCCGGCAAGGGATCGAGCCTGTATGAACGCGACTTCTCAGACATCATCTAGACCTCAACCGGTAACGGAACCCGTCATGGCCGACGCCGCCCCCCGCCCCGACGACGATGAAGACGAACCCAGCGCCCTGGAGGAAGCCTTCCAGCGCTACCAGGAGAACGGCCTCAGGCTGCCGCCGGTGCCGCGCGAGCTGGTCGATGAGCTCGACGAGTTCGCCGACTGGCGCTGGGGCAGCGAGGATCTCAACCTCGAGAATGTGGACGGATTTCTCGAAGCCGCGCGGAAACCCGACGGGGAGCCCGTGGTCGCGTTCGGCCATGTCGGTCACGGGGTCAGCAGCTGGTGGCTCTGCTACCTCCTGCTGCGCGACTCCATCGCCATCTATGTGCGGCTCGCTTATGGCGGCGCCTACGAGGATACCGAAGCCAACCTGCCGGGCATCAACGCCGTCGCGGCGGGGATCGAGACCTTGATCCCGGCCGCCGATGCGGCCAAGGCGGCGGGACGCTTCCAGGGCGGCCACCGGCTGATCGTGGTGCTCGATGAAAAGCGCGAGAGTTTCTGGGAGATCGCCGGCGGTCGCGACCCGGCCCAGGTCACCGACCATCCGATCGACGGGGCGATGGGCTTCCTCAGCCAGCCGGCGTTGAACGAACCACCGGAGCCCGAGGCGCCGTAGCGCTACCCCTCCGCCGCGCCGAGGAACGGGAACGGGCCGGGGAACGCCTCCACCAGCGCGGTGTGGGTCACGAACGCCGCCCCGGTCCAGCGGTGCAGCAGGAACGCGCCCGGCTCCAGCACGAAGGCCGACGGCGCGTCGGCGCGAAGGTCGAGCGCCACCTGATGGGCGACCGAGGGGGCGATCATCACCGCCGCCTCGGCGATGCGCGTCACCACCGGGCGATGCACATGCCCGCAGGCGACCAGCCGCACCTGGGGGTGGCGGGCGAGCAGGGCGGCGAACTCCTCCGGGTCCTGCAGCGCGATGCGGTCCATGTGGCCGATCCCGGTGGCGAAGGGCGGGTGATGCATGGCGAGCAGGGTCGGGCGGTCGGGGGCGGCGGCGAGCGTCGTCTCGAGCCAGGCCAGCCGGGCCGCGCAGAGCGCGCCGGCGCTGCTGCCCGGAACCAGCGTGTCGGCGAGCACGAGGCGCGCGGGAAAACCCTCCACCGCCCGCTGGATGAAGCCATCGGCGAGCGGGGCCAGGGCGGGCAGGGCCTCGTTCATCGCCGCGCGATCGTCGTGGTTGCCGGGCAGGGCGAACACCGGGGGCAGGCCGGGTTCGGCCGCCAGCATCCGGGCGAGTTCGCGGTAGGCCCCTGGTTCGCCGCGATCGGCGAGGTCGCCGGTGAGCAGGATCACGTCGGGGCGATGCCGGGCGGCGGCGGCGAGCGCACGGGCGGCGAGCATGTTGGTCTCCACCACCCGGTTGGCCGGCAGGCCGCGCGGGCGCAGATGCAGGTCGGTCAGCTGGGCGATCAGCATGATGCGCTTCCTTCGCGGGGCGCCGGCAGGCTGTGCCGGGCCGGCCGGTGCGTCCAGGGGCACGGCGATGACAGTTGCGTTCGGGGCGCGATCCGGCTTACGCCTTGCCCATGCCGGACCCGGAACCCCGCGCCGCGCTGGAAGCGATCGGCCGCCTGCCCGATGCCGAGATCGATCTGGCCGGCGCCGCATTGCAACTGGCCCGCATCGATGCCCCGGAGGCCGATTGGCAGGCGGCGGAAGCGGCCCTGTCCGATCTCGCCCGCGCCGCCACCGCCGCGCTGCCGGCCCGCGCCGCGCCGGGCGCACGGGTGCTGGCGCTGGCCCGGCTGCTCGCCGGCGACTGGGGGTTCGGCGGCGATCTGGCCGATTTCGACAACCCCGCCAACGCCAATCTGATCGCGGTGCTGGAGCGGCGGCGCGGGCTGCCGGTGGCGCTCGGCATCGTCTGGCTGCACGCCGCGCGGGCCGCCGGCTGGCGCGGGCACGGGGTGGATTTCCCCTCGCATTTCCTGATCGCGCTGGAGGACCCGGCGGGGCCGCTGGTGCTGGACCCATTCGATGGCGGGGCGCGGCTGGACGCGGCGGCGCTGGGGGAGATGCTGACCCGCGTCGCTGGGCCCGGGGCGGTGCTGCGCGCGCAGCATCTGCGCCCGGCCGGCAACCGCGCGATACTGTTGCGGCTGACAAACAATCTGCGCACCCGGCGGCTGGCGGCGGGGGACCTTGAGGGGGCGCTGGCGGCGGCGGGGGACATGCTGCGCATCGCCCCCGAGGTCGCGCCGCTGTGGGCGGAGACGGGGGCGCTGCACGCGCGCGTCGAGCAGGTCGCGGCGGCGCTGCATTGCTACCGCAAGGCGCTCGCGCTCACGCCGGCGGGGCCGGCGGCGGAGGGGCTGCGCGCCGAAATCGCGCGGCTGTCGGGACGCTTGCAGTAGCGCCTTTCTATTACGGATACAGACTTAATGTGCGGCCTTGACAGGACCGCGATTGTGTCTGTCAAATGACCCAATCGAGATGCCGCCGGTCCGCCCGTCGATGCACGGCGCGGATTCAGAAACGACACCGAACACGGGAGAGTCCAGGATGCCCCAAGGGTTTCGACATCGTCTGGCCGCCGGCGCGGCCGGGCTGTGCGCCGCGGCGCTGGGTGCGCTGCTGATCGCCACCCCGGCGCGCGCGGCCGGCAAGGGACCGATCAAGATCGGCGTGATCTCCGAGGAATCGGCGATCGTCGGCCAGTCGATCAGCCAGGGCGCGCAACTCGCCGCCGCCGACATCAATGCCCATGGCGGGGTGATGGGGCGCAAGATCGAAATCATCACCTATGACGACCATTCCTCGGCGGCGGATGCGGTGCGCGCGTTCCAGCGCGCCGTCGAGCAGGATCATGTGAAGGCGGTGGTCGCCACCTTCATCAGCGAGGTGGCGCTGGCAATCGAACCCTGGGCGGCGCGGCTGCACATGCCCACCGTGACGCCGGCCGCGGCCTCCGACCTCATCAGCAAGCAGGTCCACGACAACTACGCCCGCTTCAAATACATGTTCGAGTCCTGGCTGCCGGCGCCGCTGCTGGCGCGCGCGGTGTGCGATTCCGCCTCTGAGCTGCTGGTCAAGCCGCTGCACATCAAGACCGTGGCGATCATGAGCGAGGACGCGGACTGGACCAAGCCGCTCGACGCCGGCTACGAGGCCTGCCTGCCCAAGGTCGGGCTCAAGGTGGTCGATGCGATCCGGTTCAATCCGGATACCACCGATTTCACCCCGATCTACAACACGCTGGAAGCGAAACATCCGGATCTGGTGGTGACCGGCATTGCCCATGTCGGCGTGCAGCCCACCGTGCAATGGGCGGCCCAGCACGTGCCGTTCCCGTTGGGCGGGATCAGCGCCCAGGCCACCAACCCGACCTTCTGGAAGGACACCAACGGCGCCGCCAACGGCGTCATCACCCAGACCGGCACCGTGGAGGGGCTCGCGATCACCCCGCGCACCATTCCGGTAGCGAACGAGTTCATCAAGAAATATGGCCATTTCCCGGCCTTCACCGGGTTCACCGCCTATGATTCGGTCGAGGCCCTGGCGGCGGCGATGAACCGCGAGCACTCCACCAACCCGAACAAGATCGTGATCGGGATGGAGAAGACCAACATGATCGGCACGCTCGGCCGGCTGGCCTTCTATGGACGCAAGAGCCCCTATACCCATGCAGCCCGCTACGGCAAGCACTGGATCCAGTCCACCTTCATGCAGTGGCAGAACGGCAAGCAGGTCTGCGTGTGGCCGACCAATATCTGCCACGGCAAGCTGGAGTTCCCGAAGTTCATCAAGCTGCCGAAGCTGGCGGCGAAGTAGTCTTTCGCCTTCCGCCGCGCGGCCGGGGCGATCCCCCGGCCGCGCCTGGTTTCCCCCCGCCAGACCTGACGGACCGCCGGTGCTGTTTCTTCAGATCCTGATCGACGGCTTCGTGATCAGCGCGCTCTACGGGCTGGGCGCGGTCGGATTCACCCTGATGTTCGGCGTGTGCGGAGTGCTGAACCTCGCCCATGGCGGCATCATGGTGATCGCCGCGCTGATCGGCTGGTGGGTCAGCGTCACCTGGGGCGTCAGCCCGTGGGGCGCGGCGCTGGTCGGCGTGCTGGCCGGGATGGTTGCCTCCTACATCACCTATTTCGTGGTCATCCGCCCGATCCAGCGCTCCCGCGTGATCCCGCGCGCGGAGGAGGAGATCTTCGTGCTGACCGCCACCCTGCTGTGGGGGATCATGCTGCAAGTCGGGCTCGACTATGTGTTCAGCAACAACCCGGTGACGATGCGGGCGCTGATTCCGGGGGTGGCGGATATCGACGGTGTGCGCACGCCGTGGAACGAGCTGCTGATCGCCGCGCTGTGCTGGCTGGCGATCGGCGCCGTCACCCTGCTGGTCAACCGCACGCGGATCGGCAAGCAGCTGCTCGCCGCCTCCATCAATCCGCGCGGGCTCACATTGCTGGGCTTCGAGATGTCGCGCATCTACCTGATCGTCTGGACCGTGTACGGGTTGCTGGCCGGGATCGCCGGGGTGCTGCTGGGCACGTTTCTCGGCGCGTCGGCAACCAATTCGGGCGCGCTCACCGCCAGCGCCTTCACCATCGTCATCCTGGGCGGGCTCGGCAGCGTGCCCGGCTCGCTGATCGCGGCCTATGTGGTGGGCTATGCCGAGACCATCACCGCCTATCTGGTGAATCCGACCCTGCGGCCGATCCCGGCGCTGGTGATCCTGATCGTCGTGCTCTATCTGCGCCCGCAAGGGCTGCTGGGGCGGCGATGAGGCGGGGCACGCTGGCCCTCGGTCTGCTGGTGGCGGCGCTCGTGCTGGGCGGGGCGGCGCCGCTTTGGCTCGGGGCGTATTTCCTCGGCGTTCTCACCACCGCTTATTATTTTGGCGTATTCGCGATGTCGTGGGACCTGTTGTTCGGGTTCGCCGGCGAGGTCAATTTCGGTCCCACCTTCCTGATCGGCCTTGGCGCCTATGGCGCGGGGCTGCTCAACACCGCGGGCTGGCCGATCCCGCTCTGTCTGCTCGGCGGTGCCGCCGCCGCGGTGCTGGGCGGGCTCGCGCTGGCGCTGCCGGCGCTGCGCCTGCGCGGTCCTTATTTCGGCCTGGTCACCCTGGTCGCGGTGCTGCTGCTGCTCGATCTGATCGTCATCTTCGCCGGCGTGACCGGCGGCGAGATCGGCATGATGGTGCCCGACGTGCTCTCGATCAGCCCCCGCATCAACTACTGGTATGCGTTCGGCTTCATGGTGATCTCCGGGGCGATCCTGTTCGGCCTGTCGCGCTCCTCGCTGGGGCTGATCCTGCAGGCGACCGGGCAGGACCGGATCGAGGCGCAGGCGCTCGGCTTCAACGTCACCAAGCACAAGCTGGCCGCATTCTCCATCTCGGCGCTGTTCTCCGGCCTCGCCGGCGGGATGTTGACGTTCTACGAGGGCACTGCCTCGGTCGATACGGTGGTCGATCTGTCGATCGCGGTGCAGATCATCATCGCCGTGGTGCTGGGCGGGCGGCGGACCATCCTGGGCGGCGCGCTCGGCGCGATCGTGCTGCTGATGGCCGACGAGCTTTTGCGCCCGCTCGGCGAGCTCAACACGTTCGTGGTCTCCGCCGTCGCCCTGGCGGCGATCCTGTTCCTGCCCGACGGCGTGCTGGGGCTGTTGCTGCACCCGCGACGGTCCGGCGAATGAGCGCGCCGCTGCTGGAAGTCACCCGCCTGACCAAGCGCTTCGGCGGGCTGGTCGCGGTGAAGGAGATCGGGTTCGCCATCGCGCCGGGCGAGATCCTGGGCCTGATCGGCCCCAACGGGTCGGGCAAGTCCACGGTGATGAAGCTGGTCATGGGCATCGAACGGCCCAACGCCGGCAGCGTGAAACTCGCCGGCACCGAGATCGCCGGCTGGCCGACCCATCGCATCGCGCGCTCCGGCATCGGCATCGTGTTCCAGCACTCCCGCCCGCTGAACCGGCAGACCGTGCTCGAGAACATCAAGCTCGCGCTGCTGCCCGACAAGCTGCTGAAGCTGGTCGCCGAACCGCATGTGGCCGACCGGGCCCGCGCCATCGCCGAGCGGGTGGGGCTCGGCGAGGTGCTGGACCGGCGCCCGCCCACCTTGCCGTTCGCCGATCTGCGCCGGCTCGAGATGGCCAAGGCGCTGGCGCGCGACCCGCGCGTGGTGCTGGTCGATGAGCCCTTCGCCGGGCTGACGCTCGCCGAGGTGGAAACCTTCTCCGCCCTGATCGACGGCTTCCGCCAGGAGGGCCGGGCGGTGCTGCTGGTCGATCACAACGTGAAATCGGTGGCGAAACTGGTCGATCGGGTGCTGGCCATGTACCTGGGCGAGCGCATCGCCGAGGGCAGTGCCGAGGCGGTGATGGCCGATCCGACCGTGCGGCGGGTCTATCTGGGCGGCGCCATCGAGACCCATCCGCGCCCGGAGCTGGACGCGGCACCCGGCGCGCCGCTGCTGGATGTGCGCGGAGTGAGCGTGTTCTACGGCAAGGCGCAGGCGCTGCGCGAGGTCTCCATCCATGTCCGCGAGGGCGAGTTCGTCTCCGTGGTCGGGCTGAACGGGGCCGGCAAGACCACATTGTTCAACGCCATCTCGGGGCTGGTGCCCTATACCGGCGCGATCGCCTGGCAGGGCGCGAAGCTGGCCGGGCGTACCGCCGCCGCGATCGCCCGCGGCGGCATCGTGCAGTGCCCGGAGACCCGCGAATTGTTCGGCGCGATGTCGGTGCGGGAAAACCTGGACCTGGGCGGGCAGCATCTGCCGCCGGCGGAACGGGTCCGACAGCTCGACTGGCTGCTCGAGCTGTTTCCGATCCTGCGCGAACGCCAGCGCCAGCACGCCGCCACGCTCTCGGGCGGGGAACAGCAGATGCTGGCGATCGCGCGGGCGCTGATGACGCGGCCGAAGCTGCTGATCCTGGACGAACCCACGCTGGGCCTGGCCCCGGTGATCCTGGAACAGCTGTCGAAGGCGCTGGGGCGGCTGCGCGAGACCACGCCGATCACCGTGCTGCTGGGCGAGCAGAACGTGACCTTCGCGCTGCCCCATGCCGACCGGGTCTATGTGCTGGAGCACGCGGCGGTGGTGTGGGAGGGCAGCCCGACCCGATTCGCCGCCGAAATGGGGACGGGGTACCTCTGACCCCGCGTCAGCGTTCGGACCAGTCCAGCGCGGCCAGCTCGGCATGGCTGGTGAGCCAGCACCATTCCGCCCGCCGCGCCACCGCCAGCGCATCCAGCAGCGCCAGCGCCCCGTAGGGCCGGCCGAACACATGGGCGTGGACGGTGATGTCGAGGCACCCGTAAGGCAGCCCCAGCCGCGGCCAGCCGGCGACGATGCGATCCAGCACCCGCGCGAAGGCGGCCGGTTCCTGTCCGTAGCGCACATACATCGGCATGTCGTTCACCTCCATGGTGAACGGCATCCCCAGGATCGGCCCGGCCGGGGTGACGATCGGCGCCGGCAGGTCGGCATCGAAACTGTCGGCGTGCCAGCGGAACCCGGAAGCGGCCAGCAGGCGGGAGGTGGCCGCACTCGGGGTGCAGCGCGGGCTGAGCCAGCCCGCCGGCGCCACGCCCCCCGCCTCGGCCAGCACAAGCCGGCAGGCGGCGATGTCGGCCGCCTCCTGCGCCTCGGTCAGATAGGGCGGCAGGGTGCCCTGGCTCATGCCGTGCGCCGCCAGTGCGTGGCCGGCGGCGGTGATGGCGCGGACCAGCGCCGGGTAGCGCTCGGCCACCACGCCCGAGGTATAGAACACGCCGCGCAGCCCGGCCTTGTCCAGGATGTCCAGAATCCGCCAGGCGCCGGTCTTCGGGCCGTATTCGGCCCAGGAACGGCCTTGCAGGTCCAGCACGCCCGGGCGCAGCACGTTGCCCATCGGGCCCATGCCGGGGGCCTGATCCTCCGCCCAGCCTTCCAGCATTACGCTGATCGAGACGGCGAGCGGCCGGTCGGCGGGCCAGCCGGCGGGAACGGTGCTCATGCCGGCAGCGCCCAGCCGAGAAACTCGGCCACGCCGCGGCCCATCACCCATTCCTTGTCGGTGGCCGAGAGGAACGGCAGTTCCTCGGTGAACAGAGTGACCGCCTGCCGATAGGTGCAGGGCAGGCGGGTGAGATCGGTGCCCCAGAAGCTGCGCTGCGGACCGAAGGCGTCGAAGATCTGCCGCACATGGTCGTGGACGGCGCGGTAGGGATAGGGATCGTCGGTGTAGCAGGGCAGGGCGGTCAGCTTCACCGCCACGTTCGGGTGCCGCGCGATGCGCAGCAGGTCGGGCAGATCGACGAAGGCGGCGGCGTCCTTCTCGCGGCGGAGCTGCATGTGGTCCATCACCAGGCGCAGCCCGGGGTGGCGGGCGGCCAGCCGGTCCAGCGCCGGCAGATGGCCGGGGGCGAAGATCATCACCGGCAGTCCGTATCGTTCCGCGCCCTGCCAGAGCCATTCGGCGCTGTCGTCATAGAGCCAGGTCATCTCCGGGCGATAGACGAAGCGCAGCCCCAGCATCCCCGGCTGGACGCGCCAGCCGGGCAGGCGGGCGGCATTGGCGGGATCGACGGTGAGCCGGCCCATCACCGCGAAACGGTCGGGGTGGGCGCGAGCGGCGGCCAGGGCCAGCTCGTTGCGGTCGCCTTCCCACGAGGGCGGAACGATCACCGCCCGATCCACCCCGGCCCGATCCATCGCCGCCCGCAGATCGGCCGCGGTGAACGGTTCGGGACGATGGGCGACGCCCCAGCTGGGCCAGGGGCGTTCCGGCGTGTTGGCGCCCCAGATATGCACCTGGGCATCGACGATCATCATGTTGCGCGCCTCCCGCTGGTTGACGGGGTAAGTGGCGGGCGGCGCGGGGGGGTGTCAACCCGGCGTGCGGGCGCCGAGCAGGCTCGCGCGGGTGGCAACGAACTCGGCCACCGCCGCGACCAGCCGGTCGCAGGCGGCATCGTCCACCGGCAGGCTGAGCGCCATCATCCCGCGCCGCGCCATCCAGAAGCCGGCGGCGAGCAGATCGAAGAACAGCAGCTCCTTCAACCCCGGATCGTCGTGGGCGGCCTGCGCCGGGGTGGTCACCGGGCCGGGCTGGGTGTGGACCGCCAGCATCGAGCCGATCCCGGTGAAGCAGAGCGGCGCCCCGGCGGCAACCGCATTGAGCCGCGCGCGCAGTGCCTCGCCACGGGCGGCGAGGGCGGCGGCGGCATCGGGCGTAAAGACCTCGGTCAGACCGGTCAGCCCGGCCGACATGGTCAGCACGTTGTTGTTGAAGGTCCCGGCATGAGGCAGCGCGTCCGGCCGGCGCGGGTCGAACCGGTCCAGCAGCGCCCCCCGCCCGCCGAAGGCGCCGAAGGACATGCCCCCGCCGATATATTTCCCCAGGGTGAGCAGATCGGCTCGCACGCCGCGCGCCGCGCCGAGCCCGCCGGGGGCGAGGCGCGAGGTCATCACCTCGTCCAGGATCAGCAGGGCTCCGGCGGCGCGCGCGCCCTCGGCCACCGCGGTCAGGAAGTCGGGATCGGCCGGCAGGCAGCCGCCGCTGCCGAGCATCGGTTCGATCAGGACCGCCGCGAGTTCCGCCCCGTGCGCGGCGAAGAGCGCCCTGGTGCCGGCGATGTCGTTGTAGGGGGCGAGCACGAAGGGAAACGGCGCGTTGATCGGGCTGCCGCCGCCGGCAAAGCCCAGTACGCCGCCGTGATAGCCGCCGGCGAAGACCATCGCCGCCGGCCGGCCGGTCGCCACCCGCGCCAGCGACAGCGCCATCAGGTTGGCCTCGGTGCCGGAGTTGGTGAAGCGCACCCGTTCCAGGCCGAAGCGGTCGCAGACCGCGCGGGCAAAGCGGGCCTCGAGCGCGTTCGAGGCGCCGAAACCGATGCCGCCATCCAGCGCGCGGTCGATCGCGGCACGGATCGCCGGGTGCGAGTGGCCGTAGAGCCCGGCGGTGAACTCACCCAGGAGGTCGATATAGTCGTGCCCATCCAGGTCGTAGAGGCGACTTCCCTCGCCGCGCGCCATCGCCAGCGGGAACGGGTCGTAGTGCAGCACGCTGCGGGTATTGCCGCCGGGCATCACCAAAGTCGCCTCGGCGAAGCGGGCCGCCGAGCGCGGGTTGCGGGCGACATAGGCCGCCCGCGCCTCCGCCAGCGCTTCCGCGAGGTCGGTGTTGGCCCCGCCGCCCATCGCGGTCAGGCCGCGCGTTTCGCCAGCGCGCCCTGTTCGATGAGGGTCTCGGCGATCTGCACCGCGTTCAGCGCCGCGCCCTTGCGCAGATTGTCGGCCACGCACCAGAACGAGAGCCCGTGCGCTACCGTCGGGTCCTTGCGGATGCGGCTGACGAAGACCGCATCCTCCCCGGCGCATTCGATCGGGGTGACGTAGCCGCCGTCCTCGCGGGTATCGACCACGCTGATGCCGGGCGCGTTGCGCAGCGCGGCGCGGGCCTCGTTCACGGTGATCGGGTGCTCGCACTCGATGCTGACCGCCTCGCCATGGCCGATGAAGACCGGCACGCGCACGCAGGTGGCGTGGACGGCGATGTCGGGGTCGAGGATCTTCTTCGTCTCCACCACCATCTTCCATTCTTCCTTGGTGGAGCCGTCATCCATGAACTTGTCGATGTGCGGGATGCAGTTGAAGGCGATTTCCTTGGTGAACTGCTCCGGGCGGGTGAGGTCGTTCACGAACACCGCCTTGGTGTGGGCGTAGAGCTCGTCCATCCCCTCCTTGCCGGCCCCGGAGACGGATTGATAGGTGGCGACCATCACCCGCTTGATCCGGAAGCGCTCGTGCAGCGGCTTCAGCGCCACCACCATCTGGATGGTGGAGCAATTGGGGTTGGCGATGATGTTGCGGCGGGCGAATCTGGCCAGCGCCTGCGGGTTCACCTCCGGCACCACCAGGGGAATGTCCGGTTCCATGCGGAACTGGCTGGTGTTGTCGATCACCACGCAGCCGGCCGCCGCCGCGCGCGGGGCGTGGATCGCCGAGACCGCGGCGCCGGGGGAGAACAGGCCGATATCCCAGCCGGCGAAGTCGAACGTCTCGAGGTTCTGGACTTTCAGGACCAGTTTGTCGCCGAAGGAGACCTCGGCGCCGGCCGAGCGGCCGGAGGCGACGGCGGCGACCGCGTCGGCGGGGAAGCGCCGTTCGGCCAGGGTTTTCAGCATCTCGCGCCCGACCGCCCCGGTGGCGCCGACAACCGCGACCCTGTAGCCCATCTGATCGTGCTCCTGTTGATATGCGGCGATGACCGCGAGGGGGGAGTTACAGGGGCGGGGGGGGTGGCGGCAAGCGTCCGGTTGACAACCCCCGTCGGCGCGGTGCCAGCTTGCCGTGATCGACGCCAGGGACCCCGCATGGAAACCAGCCAGGACTCCGGGCTTTCCGCCTTGGAAATCGATGCGCTGCGGCGCCTCGCCGGGGTGCTGATCCCGCCCGATGCCGCGCTCGCCATGCCCGGGGCCGATGATCCCGACATTCTTGCCGATCTGCTCGCCACCCTCGGGCGCGACCAGGCGCGGGTGCAGGCCGCGCTCGGGGCGTTGCTCGCCGCCGGCTTCGCCGCCGCCGCCCCGGCGGAAGCCGAGACCCTCGCCCGTTCCAGGATGGCCACCGCCGGCCCGGAGGCCGGCACCCTCGGGCGGGTGATCCTGCAATGCTACTATCGCGATCCGCGGGTGCTGCGCGCCCTCGGCCAGGATCCGCGCCCGCCGTTCCCGGGCGGGCATGTGCTGGAGCAGGGGGATTGGTCGCTGCTCGACCCGGTGCGCGCCCGCACCCCGTTCTGGCGCGACGATCGCGCCGGCGCCGCCTGACGCCATGACCCGCAACGAGACCGTCGATGTCCTGATCATCGGCTCCGGTGCCTCCGGCGCGGCGGTGGCCTGGAGCCTCGCCGAGACACGGATGAACATCCTTTGCCTGGAACAGGGCGACTGGACCAGGCCCACCGATTTTCCCGCCAACGGGCGCGACTGGGAAGCGCGCCGCTACGGCGATTTCGCGATCAGCCCGAACGAGCGCGCGCGCGTCACCGACTACCCGGTGAACGACGCCGACTCGCCCATGAAAGTGGCCAATTTCAACGGCGTCGGCGGCGGCACCATTTTCTACACCGCGCATTTCCCGCGCCTGCACCCGTCCGATTTCCGGGTCCGGTCGCTGGACGGCGTCGCCTCGGATTGGCCGATCGACTACTGGGCGCTGGAACCGTTTTTTGCCGAGAACGACCGCATGATGGGCGTCTCCGGCCTGGCGGGCGATCCCGGGGTGCCGGCGCGCGACCCGCCGATGCCGCCGATCCCGCTCGGGCGCACCGGGGCGGCCTATGCGCGGGCGATGAACCGGCTGGGGTGGCACTGGTGGCCCTCCGATACCACCGTCGCCACCACCGAATATGACGGGCGGGCCGCCTGCATCAATCTCGGCCATTGCACGCCCGGCTGCGCGCAAGGGGCGAAGGCCAGCACCGACATCACCTATTGGCCGCGCGCGCTGCGCGCCGGGGTGAAACTGCGCCCGCGCTGCCGGGTGCGGGAGATCACGCTCAACGAACACGGCATGGCGGCAGGGGCGATCTATTACGACGCGGACGGGGCCGAGTGCTTCCAGCCGGCGGAGATGGTCATCCTGGCCGCCAACGGCATCGGCACCCCGCGGCTGCTGCTCAATTCCGCCTCCGCACGCTGCCCCGACGGTCTCGCCAATTCCTCCGGCCTCGTCGGGCGCAACCTGATGCTGCATCCCTGGCCGCAGGTGAGCGGCTATGTCGCCGAGACGGTCGATGGCGGGCGGGGTCCGATGACCAGCCTGTGGAGCAAGCAGTTCTACGAGACCGACCCGGCGCGCGATTTCGTCCGCGGCTACACGCTGCAATTCGCGCGCGGCGCCGGGCCGGTCGCCGAGGCGGTGGACAGCCTGGCGGCCGGGCGGCTGCCCTGGGGGGAAGGGCATCATCGCGCCTTCCGCGCGCTGCTGGACCATCGCCTGCGCATCGGCATCGCCTGCGAGGACCTGCCCGAGGCGCACAACCGGGTCACCCTCGATCCCGAGCTGACCGACAGCGACGGCATCCCGGCGCCGAAGATCGACTACCGCATCGGCGAAAACACGCGGCGCATGATGGCGCACGGTATCGCCCGGGCCACCGAGATCATGGAGGCCGCCGGGGCCACCCAGATCGGGGTGAGCCCCACCCTCAACAGCCCCGGCCATCTGCTCGGCACGGCGCGCATGGGCACCGATCCGGAGCATTCGGTGGTCAACCCCTGGGGACGCTGCCACGACGTGCGCAACCTGTTCATCGTCGATGGCAGCATCTGGGTCACCTCCGGCGGGGTGAACCCGACCTCCACCATCCAGGCGCTGGCGCTCTATATCGCCGATCGGATCAAGCAGCGCCTGGCCACCTTGTTCGATCCCGGGTGAGCGTGGATCGGCATGTCGAGACGTTTCTGGAGATGCTGGCCGCCGAGCGCGGCGCGGCGGCCAATACCCTCGCCGCGTATGCCGCCGATCTGGCCGATTTCGCCGCTTTCGCCGGCACCCCCTCCGGTGCCGACGCGGCGACCCTGGCCGCCTATATGGCCGGGCTGACCGCCGCCGGGCTGTCGGCGCGCACCGCCGCGCGGCGGCTTTCCGCCTTGCGCCAGTTCCACCGCTTCCTGCTCGCCGAGGGCATCCGCGCCGACGACCCGACCGCCACCCTGGAGGCGCCGAAACCCGGCCGACGGTTGCCGAAATACCTGACCGAGGCGGAGGTGGCGGCCCTGCTGGCCACCGCGGCCGCGCGACCCGATCCGCTTGCCGCCGCGGCGCTGGAACTGCTCTATGCCAGCGGGATGCGGGTCTCCGAGCTGCTGGGCCTGCGCCGCGTCGCGCTGGGCGGGGAGATGCTGCGCATCCGCGGCAAAGGGGGCAAAACCCGGCTGGTGCCGCTGTCGGCGCGGGCGCGGGCGGCGGCGGCGGCGCTGATCGAGGCCGGGCCGAAGGCGTGCCCGTTCCTGTTTCCCGGCCGCGATCCGCGCCGGGCGATGACGCGGCAGGGCTTCGCGCTGGTGCTGAAGCAGGTGGCGGTGGCGGCGGGGCTCGATCCGGCGCGCGTGTCGCCGCATGTGCTGCGTCACTCCTTCGCCTCGCATCTGCTGGCGGGCGGGGCGGATCTGCGCAGCCTGCAAGTGTTGCTGGGCCACGCCGACATCGCCACCACCGAGATCTACACCCATATCCCGGACGACCGGCTGCGCGAACTGGTGGAGACCCGCCATCCGCTGGCGACGCCTATACCGCCCGGGCCGCGGCGGTGAGGGAATCAGCCCCCTCCTGACCCGATCCCGCCCCGCAGGCGCAGCGCAGGCGCACCGGATCGAAGGCGGTGCCGCCGCAGGACCAGCAGGCGAGGGGCAGCTCGGCGCGGCGGTGCAGTGTGACCGTGGCGATCCGGGCCTCGAGCGCGGCGAGCTCCGCCGGGCCGAACCCGCCGGGCGCGGTCAGCGCCGCGCGCTCCGCCGGGTCCAGCAAGCGGCCAAGGGCGCGGGCGCGCTCGATCGCCAGCAGCAGATGCAGTGCCCCCGGCGCCGGGCTCGCGAGCGGATGCGAGGGCAGGGCGGTGTGCAGGTCCTCGGCCAGATAGAGCCCGCCCGGGCGCAGCCGCGGCAAGCCCAGCACCAGGCAGCGCGCCTGATGGGCGGGGAGGTGGCTGCCGTCCTCGATCAGCAGATCGAAGGGTGGGCCGGCCGCGTCCAGCGCGCCGACCAGCGCGGCTTCATCGGCCTGATCGGCGGTGAGGTAGCGGATGCCGCCGTCGCGCGGCCAGCCGGGCTCCGGCGCAGCGCGGTCGATGCCGATGATCTCGGCCGCCGGGTAGAGCGCGCGCAGCCAGCGGATGGAGGCTCCGCCCAGCACGCCGAACTCCACCACCCTGCGCACCGCGCCGAGGCGGGACAGCTGGTCGCGGTAGAAGCCGCTGTAGCGGTGCCAGAAATGCTTGTCCGAATCGACCGGATCGAACCATCGGAATGTCTGCATCCGCCGCAGCATCGGCGGGATATCTCACCAAGGGATGAACGCGGTTGCCGCCGCCGCGCGCTCCGCGCTATCGACCCTGGCCCACCGCCGGTGCGGGGGCGCGGAACCAGGAACCCCGATGCTGCGGATCGAACGGATCACCCGAAGCTTCCCGGGCGGCGTCATGGCGCTGGATCAGGCGAATCTCGGGCTCGAGGGCGGGGATTTCGTCGCCCTCCTTGGCCCCTCCGGTTGCGGCAAATCCACCCTGTTGCGGCTGATCGCGGGGCTCGATCGGCCGAGTTCCGGCACCCTGCGCTGGGACGCCGGCCAGCCGCCCGCGCCGGGCGAGATCGGCTTCGTGTTCCAGGACCCGACCCTGCTGCCCTGGGCCACGGCGGCGGAGAACGTCGCGCTGCCGTTCGCGCTGTCGGCCCGGCCCCCGAAGGATGCCCCGGCGCGAGTCGCCGCGGCGCTGGCGGCGGTGGGCCTGGCCGGCTTCGCCGCGGCCCGGCCGCGCGCGCTTTCGGGCGGGATGCGGATGCGGGTCTCGATCGCGCGGGCGCTGATTACCCGCCCGCGCCTGCTGCTGATGGACGAACCTTTCGCCGCCCTCGACGAGTTCACCCGCCACCGGCTGCAAGCCGACCTGCGCGCGCTGTGGCGGGAGGCCGGCTGCACGGTGGTGTTCGTCACCCACTCCATCTACGAGGCCTGTTTCCTGGCGCGGCGCATCGTGCTGATGACGCCGCGGCCGGGGCGGATCGCGCGGGAGATCGCCGCCGATCTCCCGGAAACCCCCGACCGGCGCCTTCGTCCCGAATACGCGGCGCTGGTGGCGGAGGTGACGGCCGCGATGGAACGGCTGCTGATACCAGCCGGCGTTGACCCATGAAGCATGGGCCAACGCCGGCTGGTATTGAGTCTTGTTTCGCGCGCCGCCGCCCGTCAACCCGGCGCGCGCACCAACCGGCTTGGTGGCCGGAAGAGTCGGCCATAAAGCTGGTTGGTGTGATATGAGGGACCGGCTCGCCCCCACCCTGTTCGGCCTGTTGGTGCTGGCGCTGTGGCAGGGCGGCGTCATCGCCTTCCATGTGCCGGCCTATCTGCTGCCGGGACCGATCGCCATCGTCCAGGCCTTCCTCGCCGCGCCGAGGCTGCTGCTGGGGTCGCTGCTCGCGACCCTCGCGGTCACCCTGGCGGCGCTGATCGCGGCGGCGGTGCTCGGGGTGGCGATGGCGCTGCTGATGGTGCTGAGCCGCTGGGCGCGCGCGGCCATTCAGCCCTGGGCGGTGGTGCTGCAAGTCACACCGATCGTCGCCATCGCGCCGCTCATCATCGTGCTGGTGGGCAACCCGTTCGCCTCGCTGGTGGTCTGCGCCACCATCGTCGCGTTCTTCCCGGTGTTCGCCAACACCGCCGCGGGGCTCGAAACGGTGCCGACGGAGCTGCTGGACCTGTTCCGGCTCTACGGCGCCTCCCGCGCGCAAATCCTCTGGCGCCTGCGGGTGCCGGCGGCCATCCCGTACTTCCTGGCCGGATTGCGCATCTCCGGCGGTCTGGCCCTGGTGGGCGCGGTGGTGGCCGAGTTCGTCGCCGGTTCCGGCGGCTTCGCCTCCGGCCTCGCCTATCGGATCCTGGAAGCCGGCTACCGCCTGGAAATCCCGCGCATGTTCGCTGCCCTGGTGCTGCTCGCCGTCACCGGCATCGCCATCAACACCGCCCTCGCCACCCTGGCGCGCGTGGTCGATGCCGGGGGGGAAGCGGGGAGAGAGTGAAGGAAGGCCAAGGGGCGCTGCCCCCTGGACCCCCGCCAAGGGCTGGCCCTTGGAACCCCGGGTTGGTTCGGAGCGGGAGGGGTGTGGGCGGGTCTCGGGTGTGGCGGCGTAGGGCGGGCAAAGGCCCGCCCTACGCCGCCACAC